>CAYYOX010000268.1:0-8681 GCA_964473065.1 uncultured Planctomycetaceae bacterium
CGGCATATTCTTCGGGTCATCAGCGTCAGAGTCGTATAGGTAATCCTTTCCACGCACAACCTCCCGCACGGGGTCGGTCGTGAACTCGGGTGCTTCGTTGATGTGGCCTAAGAGCACCAATTCGTAGTCGAACTGGACGTGCTGCGGATTCGAGAAGACCAGTTCCAATCCGTTGATCGACTCGTCTTTGTCGAAACTCTGGAAGACCTCGACCACGCGCACCGCGTCGGCGATCACCAGCCCCTGACTGACGTTGTCGGACAGTTCGACAGTCAGCGAGGTTGCGCTCTCGTCGATCTGAAAGACGCCCAGGTCCTTCCACAATCGATTCTCGTAAGAGATGTCGTTAGGAGCCTCGCGCTGATCGACATTCACCGTATCGTCGAGTCCTTGCCCGTCGAAGATCCGGTACGGAGCATCCTCAGCCCGATCTCGGCCAGGCTTCCAAGTGGTAAACACCTGGTAGTACTTGCCCGATGTCAGGCTGCCGAACGTCCACTGGACCGTGTTCGCACCCGAGCCGGCCGCGTGAGAGTGGTAACCGACGCCATAGGCGGCCGAGTCGTCGACCGGGTCCCAGCTACCGGCAAAAGAAGCGAGCGAGTCATCCTCTACCTGGCCCTGGTTGAACGCCCGGCTTGTCACGTCGTAGTACGGGATGCCTTGGGGCGTGACGCCGTCGACGTCGGCGAGCTGAACGCTCGGGTGGCTGACGTTCCGCACGCCCAATAGCAACGGCTCGCGGAAGTGGTGAGTCCCGGTATAGGTCACTCCCATGTCCGCATAGAGCTTGTCGGTCTGCTCGTTGAACGAGGTCAGCCCATAGTCGGCCTCGATGCTGGAGGAGACGGCCGAAAGCCGCTCGAAATCGATCTCTTGCGGCAGTTCTTGCGTCCCAACCCAGACCGCAGGCGTGGGATCGGCGATCGGCGATGTAGCCAGCACTGCTACGTGGGGAGTCAACGAGACTTGTGTCGAAGTGTCCTCATCGTTGTTGACCAGCCGCGCGACCCAAGTGGCTGTGGTGCCCGGTATCAGGTGGGAAATGTCGAGCGTGACGGTAATCGACGTACTGCCGAACAGGCCCAGTTCTACCCCGGCAATCCACTGCGCGTTTTCGCCTTCGGTGACATTGAAGAAGGCGTCTCGGTCCGGGTTGATCGTTTCGACCAACGACTTGCCGTCCTGGTCGACCAGTGCCGCCTCGAAGGCGTCATTGATTGCGTCCGCATCCTCCGTATCGAAAGACAACCCATGAAAGCCGAACGAAACGGCCGCCGGATTTTCCGGCACCACGAACGAATCCCGATGCTCCACCACGAAGTCGGAATTCTCGACCAGATCGATGTCGTAGACTTCAACCTGATGTTCGTTGGCGGCCGGGTAAGGAGATTCCACGGTAGTATCTTCATCCACGGCCTCGGCACTAACGATATAGGTGCCCGGTTCTGTGTAAGTGTGATTGCGCGAAAACGGGCCATCATCCGGATCAGTGTCGGCAAAAGTCTCCACAATGCCGTCGCCCCAGTCGATCGTCCACTGATAGATATCATCGTCCCCCGGATCGCTCGAAGTCAGGCCCAACGTGAACGTTTCCCCAAACGCCACGCTGGACTCACCGCCCAGTGTCAATGTCGGCAGTACGTTCTTCACTCCCACATGCACCGCATTCAACTCGGCCACTTCATTGCCGTCGGTTACCGTAACGCTGACGATGCGGTTGGCCGGCCCGTCAATATACTTGTGCATCGGGGCTGGAGCAGCAATCGGCAAATCCGCACTCGTTGTCCCGTCACCCCAATCGATAGTCCATGTCGTAGGTATGAAGTTCAACCCCCACGGAGCCGATGTATCCAAGTCCAGAGTGTACAATGAGCCTTCGTTCACGTCTGCTGAACCAGTAACTCTCTGCTGCGTTGCATTTCCACTCGCAAATCGCACCTCCGCCACGGCCGAGTCTTCCCTCAGAATGATATCCATTTGGATGATTCCGGCAGTTGCCACGGCAACCGTTTGGTAACTATTGTTCCTTGGGCCAACCACGTTAATAAAGGTCTCGGTGCTATCTTCGGCTACAAGTCTTATCGTGGCTGTCTCATTCTGGTCAATGTCCAAGAGCCCGACATCCTCGATGTGAACGGCAGAGTCGAATGTGAACGTGATCGTACCACCGTGGCTGTTCGCATCGAGTTCGGTTTCCCCGTTCTGGGTGTGCTGCTTGATGATCAACACATTTCCCCGTGGCGTGTCGTTTCCGTCGCCACCAGACGGATTGCCATCCCAGGGAGTCAGCAAATCCTTGGCGTCATCCATAGGCGGGTTCTCACTGTCGAATAGCACCAGCGGCATATTCATATTGTCGTTACTGACGGCACTAAGCTGAATGCCCCATGGCTCCCAATACTGATCTTGGGGAGCAATATCAACGACTGTGGCGTTGTCGTTATCGTTGACGACTACTATTGCATCACCGTTTGCCTTGGTATCAAAGTCAAGTGTTGTAAAACCGGTCACAGTGACCGCAAATGTTATATTGGCAGACAGACCTCCTCCGTCGGTTGCCATGACTGTGATATTGGCCAGACCGGTTTGACCCTGTTGGTAATCGAGCGTCAGTTCAGTACCGCTGATACTGGCTGTGACCAGGCTCGAATTGGTGTTGTTTGTAACCGTATAGCTAAGGCTGTCGCCGTCCGGGTCGCTGAATACATTGTTTGTCGGATCCGTCAGATTCTCCAAGTTGATGATCGTGTCGGGTGCGTTTTCGCGTCGCACGATGTTGCCGATCGGTTTGGCTACGACCGGAGGATCGTTGATCGGATTGACTGTGATGTTGACCGTTACTTCGTTCGAGTCCGCTTGGCCGTCGTTGGCCTTGTAGGTGAACGAATCGGGGCCGTTGTAGTTGGGGTCCGGTGTGTAGAGAAATGTGCCGTCCGCGTTCAGGGTCAAGCTGCCGTTGGAAGGCGTCACGGAGCCCGGTACGGCCGTCAGCGAATCGCCGTCGGTATCGGTGTCGTTGAACAATAGTCCGGCCAACACGTCGTCGACTAACGGCGCTTCGTCCTCGTTCGTGTCATAGCTCTCTGCAACGGCCACCGGTGCGTTGTTGTCACCCGCAACGGTAATAATACGGACCACGGCCACGTTCGAATTGAACTCCCCGTCGTTGGCCTGGTAGGTAAACCAGTCGACACCGCTGAAGTTCGAGTTTGGCATGTAAGTAAATGTGCCGTCGGAGTCCCACGTCAGATTTCCGTGGGTCGGGTCGGAGAGGTTCGTTGCCGTGAGCGGATCCCCGTCCGCGTCGCGGTCATTTGCCAACACGTCCCCGGCCAGCGTGCCTCCTTCACTAATGACGTAATAATCGCCTCCCGCCGTCGGTGCATCGTTGACGTTAGTAACGTCGATCGTGACCGTGGCCACATTCGAGTCTAACTCGCCGTCGTTGGCCATGTAGGTGAACGTATCTTGGCCGTAGAAATCGTCGTCCGGCGTATAGGTGAACGAACCGTCGGCCTGCAGGTCCAGCATGCCGTTGGCGGGCTCGACTACGAGCACGGCCGAAAGCTGATCTCCGTCGACGTCGGTATCGTTGTCCAGAATGCCCGACGCCACATCGACCGTCAGCGTGGCCTCCTCACTGACAGTGTAGATGCTGTCGTTCGTTGCAGCAGGAGCGTCGTTGACACCGGTAATCACCACAACTACCGTGGCGGTGTCGGTGGTGCCGTAGGAATTCGTGATTTCGTATTCGAACTTATCAAGAGTCTTCTGTCCCGCACGCAGAGTCTCGAACTGGCCGCTCGGGTCATACGTGATGGTCGTGCCGTCGTGGGCGATCGAGACTCCCCGCTCACTGGTGACTGGGCTTGACGAGGTGATTAAAGGAGTGTCGTGAAGATCGTTGTCCAACACATTGATGAACACGCTTGTGTCCTCGTCCGTGGCCGCTGAATCATCAATGGCTTCCACCGAAGGAACCAAACGCACGGCATCCGCGAACACCCACCGGTTATCCCAGGTCCCATACAACTTGACCACAAGCTGGCCAGTTTGGCCGCTCGCTACAACATACTGGTAGATCGGGTTTGTTTGGGAATCCACGCCTGTTTGGAGATGCTGCCAAGGGACGCCCAGAAACAAGGGCGCACCCTCAGGGTCCGGTCCATATATTTGATCGAAGGAGTTTGCGAGATAGTTCTGTCCGTTTACTTCATAGGTTACCCCACTCGGATAAGGTCCGCTATCCCATGTGGCGTAGAGATCGTACTCACCTGGAGGCAGATCGGTAAACGTCCAGGGGATGTCCTGTGTCTGTAGGAAATCTCTGTAGAATTTGTACTGATCTTGATTGAACGGCGTATCCCCGTCCTCATCGGTAACCGTAGTCACTGTTGCCAACATAGCAGCGGACAGCTCCGCTTCATCTTCGTCGAGGATTTCCGGATTATCGAGGCCGGGTCCGCCCTTGAGGGTGTTAAACCCGTCGTGACCGACCAGCCGATCATTGCCCTCGCCCCCATGAAGCGTATCGTCGCCGGCACCGCCGTGGAGGTAATCGTTGCCTGCACCGCCAGTGAGGTGATCATCGCCGCTTCCACCGAACACGGCTACGGGGACAGAAACGCTCGAATCGACAGTCACAACGTCATTGCCGTCATGCGTGCGAATGCGGAAGGCGGAAACTCCGGTGGTCGAGCCGAAATATGACAAGACCCCATTGAGGTTCACGTCGTATTCCTGATCATTGGAATCCCAGGAAACCGTCACGGTGTCGATGTTCTGTGTGCCGTAGACGTAAACGGTTCCGTCGGCAGACTGAAAGCTACCATCTTCAAACACGCGGCTGTTGTTCTGTTCGTTGTCTTCAGTCACTTCGGAATTGATATCAACAACTGCCATCAGGAAGTAGTCGTCCTCCGGATCGACCAGATCGGCGGGAATAGTCGCTTCGTGGTCTCCGACATCGAGATCGACTGACGCGGTGATCCGATGCGGCGTTTGCAGCAGTAGGTCCGGGTTGATGCCGTAAGATGAACTATAGATCCCGATCTCAAAGGGTTCAGCAGGCACGTCGATGATCGTATATTTCACAATCAACTCGCCGTTATTAGTGGCGTTGGGGTAGAAGTCTGTGATCACGATATCTGGCGCAGCAACCGTCACGGTTACAGTGGCCAGAGATGAAACCTGGTCACCGTCGCTTGCTTCGTATGTGAAACTGTCCGTTCCTTTGAAGTTGGCTCTTGGCGTGTAACTGAACGAGCCATCAGGGTTCAAAGCCACAATTCCGTTGCTCGCTTGCGAAAAAAGGACAGCCGTAAGCGGGTCAATCTCCGCGTCGGTGTCGTTGGCCAAGACCCCGCTCACCTCGTCCACGTCCAATTGTGAATTCGGCAAGACTTGGTACGTATCGTCGACCGCAACGGGCGCGTCGTTGTCGCCCCCGATCGTAATGAAAGCCACAGCCGTATCCGAACCGCCATAACTATCGCTGGCCCGATACGTGAAGCTGTCGATCCCGTCGAAGCCCGGATTCGGAGTATAGGTGAAGGAACCGTAGGGATAGCTGTTCATAATCAGGGTGCCGTTGGCGGGACCCGACACGCGTGCCGCGTAGAGTTGCCCGTACCCGTCCACGTCGGTGTCGTTGCTAAGCAAGTAGCCGTTAAGCGTCTGATTCTCGTTCATCGTAAAATAGTCGTCTACGGCAACCGGAGGATCGTTGACTGCATAGAGGTAAATGGAGGCCGAGATCGGGCTGGAAAGCGCCTCCTTGCTGTCTTTAACCGCATACGTGAAATAGCTGTATCCGTTGAAATTGGCAGGCGGCGTGTAAGTAAACGAACCGGGGCCCGTGAAGTCGAACGTGCCGCCGGAGGGCGGTGAGACCAACTCGGCCGTCATGGAGTGGCCTTCCGGGTCGCTGAAGCCGCTCAACAAGCCGGAACCCGAGAGCGTCACGTCTTCCGTGCCATAGAAGTAACGGGGCGTCGGGCTGTAGCTCGACGGCGGATCGTTGACACCTTGGACCGTTACGGTGACGGTCGCCGTGTCATTGCTGCCTGGAAGCGGATTGCTAGCGCCGTCGGTGCTCGTGGCCCGGTAGTGGAACGTGTCGATTAACACTTCGTCCTCATCGAGCGACTTAAACACGTTAAACGGAGGACCAGGCATGCCCCCGATATTTGGATTGTACGTGATCGAGTCATCTACTGGGTTGAGCGTGAGGTATGCGCCCGCAGAACTGGTCGATTCCATCCACTGCACCTCCAGAAAGCTTCCGAAATCATTGCCCAATACGTCAATCGGCGGCGTGCTCGCATTGGCAGCGGTCGTTGCGACATCGTCATAGGCCACGGTCTGCGTAATGGTGGGAAAGATGAAATCGAGGCTGAGGGCCTCCATGGCAAGGGCGTCATTGGTGTCGACCGTCCGGTCGCGGTTGAAATCGTACGGGCAGGTGATCGGTAGGGTCGTGATTCCCGAATTGAGATCTTCGAAGTCCAACCAGTAACCTACGTCGGAAGCGTCAACACTCAGTTCGGTAGGCGGACTCTCCGGCTCTCCCACTTCGCCGATGAGGTTTCCGAAATAGAAGATGTCATCGCCGGGCAGCCCGCTGCTCTGCGTGGCTTTGACGGTTACTTCGACCCACTCGTTCTCGATGCTGTTGTCCGGCCACGTCAGGCCCACTCGCGTCGATCCCCCGACGCCTGCCCCGAAATAATAAGAGACTGACGGCGTTGGCCCGGACACCCAGGTCGTCAGATCGGTGCTATCACCCACCCGGATCGAGAAATCGGACGCTGAGATCGGACTCGACATGCTCAGCCCGGCAATGTCAACAATGATACCGTTGATGCCCTTGCTGTAGCTGGTGACGTTCTCGAACGTCGCGGTGTTGCCCGGCAAAAGGGCGTTCTTGGAAAGCGACTGAAGGGGGTCGTCCGGATTAGAGCCCGCATTGTTCGGTGCAATGGCTGCGAAGTCCGAGGTACTGAAGTACGACGTATAACCGTCGAAGGCCGAGTTGTTGTAGAAGACATAACGGCCCGCGATGCTCGTACTGCCCGGCGCGGGATACGGAGATGAATGTCCACTCATGGTTGTCATCACCGGTTCGCCAGTCGGCTCGGTTGGATCGTCGCCCTCGGGATCGACCGTGACGTCCACGATGCGGATTGCGTCGGCCACGACCATGCCGTTGGCCTTGTCGGAAAGCTCGACCGAAAGCAGGTCGCTATCGGCCGTGTAGGTGCCCAGGCTTTCCCAGACGTGACCGTCAAACGTCGCGTCGTTGGGGTCGTACCGCTGATTGATGCGCACCGTCTTCTCGAAACTTTCGTCATCGGAGATTGTGTAAGGTACGTTGTTGGCCCAATAGGTTTGCGGCGTCCAGGTGGCAAACACTTCGTATGTGTGCTCCCGTTGAACGGCCTCGAACGTCCAGCGTACCGAGTTGTCACCCGAACCGGGCAGATGCGTGACCACGTCGCCCCCATACGCACCTGACTCGGCCAGACTCAACCAGCCGTCACCCGATTGGGCATAGGCCGAATCGCCGTCGTCAATCACGGCCGGTGCTTCGGTCACTTCGGGCACCACGACCGCCCAAATCGCGTCGGCCCGGATGACGCCGTTGGCGTCGTCGGAGAGAGTAACTTGTAGCTTGCCGCTGTCGACCGTGTAGACGCCCAAGCTTTCCCAGGACAGGTCAAACGCCGTTGCGTCGTTTGGCGAAATCTGCTGGTTGGCCTGAGTCGTTCCCAGCAAGTTCGCACCGTCAAAGATTGAATAAGGAGCATTCGACGCACGATCGGACGCGACCGGCAGTTCCTCGGGGGCCGCCGCCTCGTCTGCCGACGTCTCGACCGGCGACCAAGTGGCGAAGACTTGATATCGCTGGCCTCGCTGCAAGCCGTCGAAAGTCCAAGTGGCCGTGTTGTTGCCCGTACCCGGATTGTGCAATCGCACGGTCTGTCCGGCAGCGCCCAGCTCGACCCCTCGGTTCCATCCGTCGCCCGCGTCCGTATAATTCATGTCGCCATCGTCCGACATGCCACTCGGCATCCCATTGGGCAAGGCAACCACCACGACCGCGTCGGCCAGGACGCGCCCGTTGGCATCGTCGGACAGTTCCACTTCGAGCGAACCGCTGTCGACTGTGAAGACGCCCAACCGTTCCCAGGACCGTTTGCCATGGTCTAAACCGGCTGATGTCCGCTGGTTCACATGGGCCGTGCCCTCGATTTCCAGGCCGTCGCGAATGGTATAGGGAGCATCCGTGGCCGCATCGCTCTGTGCGACCCAGGTGGCCAAGGCCGCATAACGCCCGCCCGCTTCGAGATTGTCGAACCGCCACGTCGCCGTGTTCAGCCCCGTACCCGCCTCGTGATATTGAAGGGCTCCGTCCTGGGCCGCCGGATCACTCGTCGTTTCCCAACTGCCCTCGGTCGCTACCAACGTCGCATCGAGGTCGTCGCAGAACTGCACACTCCCGAGATCCGTGGCCAGCATCTGCCGCGCTTCGAGTTGCTCCAACTGCATCGAGCGAGCCTTGGTCCGCTTCCAAGGCGTGCTCCCCTTGCGGCGCGTGTAACCTAGTCTACGCATCGTGTCGGTCCAGTTCCAAAACGGCAAATGCATGATGTGATCCTCCTACAACTTGGGCAAGT
>CAYYOX010000269.1:0-8670 GCA_964473065.1 uncultured Planctomycetaceae bacterium
GATCCCGCTGGTTACGGCCAGCGAGGCGGTGATCTGTCCGCGGAGGATGGCCGTCCAACGCAGCGGCATCAACAGCTCGTCGGGCGAACTGAGTTTCAACTGCGACGACATCTCCAGCTCCTCGAGGTCGATATCCGGCTGAATGAAGCGGTTGAACATCACTAGGGCGTCGGCGCCGGCCTCGGTCAGGCGCTGGGCCATGTTCGCCAACGCGCTGAAGTAGGGCCCGATCTTCACGGCCAAGGGGATCGACACCGATTGTTTCACGGCGGCGACCAGATCGAGGTATCGCGACTCGACGTCCTGGCTCGACATCTGCGCGTCGGTGGCGACGTAGTAGATGTTCAACTCCAGCGCATCGGCCCCGGCGTCCTCGACCTGCTTGGCATAGCGTAGCCACCCGCCGTCGGAGGTGCCGTTGAGGCTGCCGATGATCGGGATCGAGACGGCTTTCTTGGCCTGGGTGATCTTGTCCAGGTAGCTCTCCGGGCCGGTGCGATAGTCGGCGAGTTCCGGGAAATAGGTCAACGATTCGGCGAACCGCTCGGTGCCGGAATCCTGCACCTCGCTCATTTGCAGGTCTTCGTGTTCAATCTGCTCCTCGAATAGCGAGGGCATTACGGCCGCGGCGGCCCCGGCCTCTTCGAGCCACTTCAGCACATCGAGCTTCTGCGTCAGCGGACACGCCGAGACCACCAAGGGACTCCTCAAGCGGAAGCCCAGGTAAGTGGTTGAAAGGTCCATGGTCACATCAAAACCTCTCGTGCGGGTTAATACTGGTTAAGCCCCGTTACGATTTGCCCGAGGAGGCCAGATCGTCCGCAGTTGCCCGATCCACACCGGCCAGTTCCTCGTAGGACTTCCATCGTCGGGTGATGTCCTCTTGGGCCAGCCCGAGCAGCCGGTCCGACTCGTCGGGTTTGGAGCGGGCCAACATGGCGAAGCGGCCTTCCTGCATGGCAAATTTTTTGAAGTCGCCCTTAGGCGGCTTGCTGTCGAGGTGGAAAGGTTGATCCTTGTCGCGGGGATCGAAGTGGTACAGCGGCCAATAGGCACACTCGACCGCCTCTTTCTGATGGCTCATGGCCGTCGTCATGTTGATCCCCTGCCCGATGCAGTGCGAATAGGCCAAGATCAGCGAGGTACCCGGATAGGCCTCGGCCTCGCGGATGGTTCGCAGGGCGTGCATCGGATTGCCGCCCATCGAGATTTGGCCAATGTAGACGATTCCGTGCGCCATGGCGATCATTCCGAGGTCCTTCTTACCGAGCGGCTTCCCGGCGGCGGCAAACTTGGCCACCGCACCGCGCGGCGTGGCCTTCGAGGCCTGTCCACCCGTGTTCGAGTAGACCTCGGTGTCCATGACCAGGATGTTTAGTTCGCGTCCGGAGGCGAAGATGTGGTCCAGGCCGCCGAAGCCGATGTCGTAGGCCCAACCGTCGCCGCCGAAGCACCAGATGCTCCGTCGGATCAGGTAGTCGGCCGAGGCGATCAGGCTCTTCGCGTCGACGCCGTCGACCTTGGCCAACTGTTGCTTCAACTGGGCCACGCGCTCGCGCTGTTGTTGGATGCCTTCGTCGTTGCTTTGGTCGGCATCGAGCAAGGCGGCGACCAAATTGTCTCCCAACTGTCCGGCCAAGGTTTTCAGCAGCGTCTGGGCGTAGACCGCCTGTTGGTCGGTGGCCAGCCGCATCCCCAGCCCGAACTCGGCGTTGTCCTCGAACAGCGAGTTGGCCCAAGTGGGGCCATGGCCGTCCTTGTTGACCGAGTAGGGCGTGCAGGGAAGGTTACCGCCGTAGATCGACGAGCAGCCCGTGGCGTTGGCGACCATCATCCGGTCGCCGTAGAACTGCGTGATCAGCTTCACGTAGGGTGTCTCACCGCAGCCGGCACAGGCGCCGGAGAACTCGAACAGCGGCTGTAACAGTTGCGAGCCTTTGATCGTGTTGACTTTGACCTTGCTTCGGTCCATCTCGGGAAGCGTTAGGAAGAAGTCCCAGTTGGCCCGTTCGGCGTCGAGATGGTCGAGCTTGTGTTCCATGTTGATCGCTTTACGGCCGGCGACTTCCTTGTTCTTCGCCGGGCACACGTCGACGCACATGCCGCAACCGGTGCAGTCGTCCGGCGCGATTTGCAGGCGGAACTTCATGTCGGCGAAGTCCTTGCCCTTCATGTCGACCGTCTCGAAGCTCGCGGGCGCCCCGGCCAGATCGCTCGGCTGGGCCGCCTTCAGACGAATGGTCCCATGCGGACAGGCCAGCGAGCATTGACCGCATTGGATGCAGACGCTGTTGTCCCAGATGGGGATATCCTGGGCAATGCTGCGTTTCTCGTATTGCGTGGTGGCCGTGGGGAAGGTGCCGTCGGCCACGAACGCGCTGACCGGCAGCTCGTCGCCCCGGTTGGCGATGATCTTGCCCAGCACTTCGGTCACGAACTTCGGCGCTCCGGCCGGCACCGGCGGGAGCTGATGCTCGGTCGCGGTAACCTTGTCGGGAACCTTCACTTCGTGCAGGGCGCCCAGGGCGCCGTCGACGGCCGCGTAGTTCCGCTCCAGGACCGTCTCGCCCCGCTTGCCCTAGGTCTTCTTGATGGCGTTTTTGATCTGGGCGATGGCCTCTTCCTCGGGCAGCACGTTGGCTAGCTTGAAGAAACAGGTCTGCATGACCGTGTTGATCCGCACGCCCATCTTTGCCTCGCGGGCGACGCTGTAGGCGTCGACCACGAACAGCCGCAGCTTCTTTTCGACGATCGGCTCTTGAATCTCGATCGGCAAATTGTCCCAAACTTCGTCGGGGCCATGCGGGCTGTTCAGCAGGAACGTTGCACCTTCGACGGCCGCCGAGAGCATGTCGAGCCGCTCGGGGAAGTGCGATTGGTGGCAGGCAATGAAGTTGGCCTTGTCGATCAGATAGGTAGCCTTGATCGGCCGCGGGCTGAACCGCAGGTGCGAAGTGGTCAGCGAGCCGGCCTTTCGCGAGTCGTAGACGAAGTAGCCCTGGGCGTAAAGCGACGTGTTCTCGCCGACGATCTTCACCGAGTTCTTATTCGCCCCCACCGTACCGTCGCTGCCGAGCCCGAAGAAGATGGCCCGGGTGACGTCATCGGCTTCGGTCGAGTAGGAGGCGTCATGGTCGAGGCTCAGATTGGTCACGTCGTCATTGATGCCGACGGTGAACTTCTGCTGGGGCTTGTCTTTGGCCAGTTCCTCGAAGATGGCTTTGACTATGGCCGGCGTGAATTCTTTGCCGGCCAGGGCGAATCGGCCGGCGATCATCTTAGGCAGCACTTCGTTGCCGGTGTGGGCGGCCCAGTGCTCGGAGACCGCGGTGACCACGTCTTGGTAGAGCGGTTCGCCCGCACTGCCCGGCTCTTTGGTTCGATCCATGCCGGCGATGGCTTTGACGGTCTTGGGCAATGCCTCGACCATGGCCTTCGAGCTGAACGGGCGGAACAGCCGTACCTTCAACAGGCCGACCTTTTCGCCTTCGGCCGATAGCGCCTCGACCGCTTCCTCGGCCGATCCTGCGCCCGAGCCCATCAGCACAATCACTCGCTCGGCATCTTTCGGCCCGACATAGTCGAACAGATTGTACTGCCGACCGGTCAGCTTGCCGAACTGATCCATCGTCTTCTGTACGATGCCGAAGGCTGCGTCGTAGTAGGGGTTGCAGGCCTCGCGGGCTTGCATGAAGACGTCCGGGTTCTGGGCCGTACCGCGCAGTACGGGCTTCTGCGGGTTCATCGCCCGATCGCGATGGGCGTGGACCAACTCCATGTCGATCATCGAAGAGATGTCGTCCTCGGTCAACTGCTCGATCTTGTTGACCTCGTGCGAGGTGCGGAACCCGTCGAAGAAGTGTAAAAATGGCAGGCGACTTTCGAGCGTGGCGGCATGGGAGATCATGGCCATGTCCTGGGCCTCTTGCACGGAGTTGGAGCAGAGCATGGCCCAACCGGTCATGCGGCAGGCCATCACGTCGCTGTGGTCGCCGAAGATCGACAGCCCGTGGGTGGCGATCGTCCGGGCGGAAACGTGGAAGACCGTGGGGGTCAGTTCGCCGGCGATTTTGAACATGTTGGGGATCATCAGCAACAGGCCCTGCGAGGCGGTGAAGGTGCCCGTCAAGGCTCCGGCTTGCAGCGAGCCATGCACGGCTCCCGCGGCGCCGGCTTCACTCTGCATTTCGGTGATTTGGGGCACGGTGCCGAAGATATTTTTCCGGCCGGCCGCCGCCCATGCGTCCGGCAGTTCACCCATCGTCGAAGATGGGGTAATCGGATAGATGGCCAGCACCTCGCTGCAAAGATGTGCAACATGGGCGGTCGCTTCATTGCCATCGACGGTTACGAAGCGTCTTTTTTCCACGGGTAGCCTCCTCGGTTCGAATAGTACAAGAGTTTTGATGTTTGGGAATGTTCCTCGGATCGGTTGTCCCGATCCACGGGCGGGGTCCGCCTTGGCGGATGTCGACACACGAAATTGTACGAGCGCTTTTGGCGCTAGTGCCACTTGTGGGGGATTTCGTGTGGGAAAGTTGGCTCATCAGGGCCCGACTCGCGACCTCTTCATCGCGATTTTCATGGCCCACAGTCGACTCCGGAAGCCGGAGCTCGCCAAAGACGTAAGGTAACGCCCCAGCCGGGTTTCCGCAAGGCCCACCTTTGACAGTATGGGATATTAGCCTATCGGCCGTTGCAAAGCCGCAAGCGGCGGTCCGCTATGAATCCGCGACCTTTGGTCGCGAACATTGCCCAGATTACGGGAGAATCGGCGAGTTGAGTCGCCTCCTGCAAAAACCTCAGTTCTTGGACGTGCCGAGTAGTGTATTGCCGACACTACCAGTTGGCTTCCACGCCCAGGGTGAAGCCGTGCAGGAACAAGCTGCCGTCATTGTTCAGGGCGTTGGCGTTAGCGGGTCCGGGGAAGGAGAAATCGAGTTGGTCGGGAGCCAGCGCGACACCGTCAATCCACATCAAAGTGTAACCGCCTCGCAGCCCCCAGACGTCGTTAAGGGGATAGATGCCTGTTATGCCCAGCTCGCCGACAAAGGCTGTTGTTGAACCGCCCGCGCCCGAGTCTCGGAAAGTGACGGGATTGGCAGGAATTTCGTCCACGATCGTTTGGCTTTGCGAGCTATCGTTTCCGTAAACGCCGGCCTTGCCGAGCACTTCCCACGCCCAGCGAGGACGTTCTGTTCGCAAACGCGCTCCAACCTGGAAGCCGTACAGGTGGTTGTCCGTATCAATGTTATAGGTCGCGTCCGCCACGCCGACATTATGACCGTAGATCCTGAAGTCCTCGTCGAGCGACAAATAGCGGAAGCCCACCAGATAGTCCAGACGCCTGGTCCGGCACCCCAAAGAATACTCCCGCCAGCACTTAAAGCAGTTCGCCTCAAAGCTGTTCAGTTCGCTGGAATAGTCGACCCGAATCAACTCCGACAGGGTGAGGCCATTGACGTTGTTACCGATGTCGCCGGCCGCGTGGATGTTGTTGGTTCCGGTTACCTGTGACGACGCATCCGATTCGAAAACGCCCAGATAGGTGAATTCCCAAGCGTCACAGCAGGCACAAGGACCCCGGTGGAGCCCGAACGTAAGGCGCACGCCCGGATCGTAGTTGAAATTCAGATCTCCGGTGGAAATAAGAGCATTATCACCGTCGTCAACCACCACGGCCTGGTTCCCGCTTTTGTTATCGCGACTCAAGAACAGGGCGTCGGCCTGGACATACCATCTCGAAGGAGCACAGTAGTACGAGTTCGTGGCGTACGATCCTGGTTCAGCGTAGATGTTCGATTCGGTCGTTGTTTGGGCGTCACTCGGGGATTCGTCGGCGGCAAGAGTCGAGCTTGCAAGACCGGAATATAGCGTGGCAGCCTGTGCTCCCATGCATCGATCGCTGGTAACGATCCCGATCGTGGCCATGACCAGGCAGAGACTCGTCGTCAACACGATTTCCACAAACCAGGATTTCAGCCGTTTGGAAACGCACATGTGGATTCTCCTAGCTTTTTCGTTGTCGTGCCCGCCGTAGGGCGCGAGCGACAGGATAGACTGGCCTCGAGTTACACCCAAGGTGTTGCAGCGCAAACATTCGCGGTATGCGAGGCATCGACAAGGTTGTGGCAAGAGGATTATTCGAAGAGGCCGGTGCGCCCGGATTGATAAAGAATGAGGCTCCAGATGTGACGGCAGAAACGGCTGTGCGGATTATTCGCCCGTGGAACAATCCGCGCGATGCGGAAAACCACGACTCGCGCCTCGTCGTTGCAGCGGCTGCTGCTGTCGTCAGTCGTAACCAGAGTAATCGATTGTGACGAATAGAGTTTCGGATGCAGCAACAAGAAGGAATACGGGAATTGCTTCGCTCTGGATTAACCGCTACAACCACTGCCATGCAAAAAACTCGGGTGCCGCGTGCGACCGAATAGGCTCGTACGTAACCGATCGCGACAACTGAAGTTTCGGATGTAGTGCTAGGATTGAATGTAGTGGTTATCCTGCCCCAGGATAATCCCTACAGCCGGCGTTATGCGGATAACTGATGGACACCTCTCCCGGCTCGGTCGGTCCTTGATTATCGGATTGAAACGAAGCAAGTTCCGGATGTAGCAGCAAGCATGAATGCAGCGACTATGCGCCCTGTGGAATTATCCCTACAACCGGCACGATGAAGAGAACCACGAGACACGTCTCGCGGATGGGTCGGGCGCCGGCGCAGTTGAGCCGGACGGATGACGTGCCGACCGTAGCAGCCGAAACGACTGTAGGGGTTATTTCGCCCAATGGAACAACCCCTACAGCCTTGTGCTCTGCGGAAAGCCACGCGATGCGTCTCGGGACTGGGTTGCCCGCCGTCGTGACTCTCCGAATGGTCGTTACTGAGGCTCAGTCCCAAGTTTGAAGAAATCGAGGAAATAGGCCCCGAATAGCTTCGGATCGTTCAAATCGTCTAGGTCCATTATCGAATCCAGGTTGGCTTTCCAACTGCTGTCAATGTTGTCAAAGAATATATCGAAGCTGCGGATTTCGTTCGTGTTCCCGTTAGGTCCTTGGGCCGTAACAATGTGGTCGATCAGACCGTCATTGTCGGTGTCCTGCCCGGCAACCCTCACGGGTGCATTCTTGCTCGAACCCGTATAGGCCTGGAACTGGAGCATCTTCGCGCCGGAGTCGCCGTCGAACACCTCGACCGAAGACGTACCTCGGTAGCCGGCTCCGACCATCAGATCCGGGGTGCCGTCTCCCGTGATGTCCCCCAGGTCGATTGCCACGCCGCCGCGCATCTTGTCGCTAAAGGGCAAGAAGGTCTTCAGCAGCTTCGGCGTGCTCGGCTGGACGTCGAAAGCGAGAACCGTGGATCGCATGCTCCCCGCGCTGCCAACGACCACGTCGGCCTTGCCGTCGGAATTCATGTCCGCCAGCGCAACGACCGATCCACCCTCGAAACCCGACCCAAACGGGAAGAACTGCCTGTCGGGAGTGTTCCGAATGGGGTCTGGTTCCGAACCAAACCTGTTCAGGAACACTTTCGTTCGGGCAGCAAAGGTACTGGGTGTCGTGACAAGGTCGGCGAGGCCGTCGCCGTCGACATCGCCGACGGCTACGTCCACACCGCCGGTGAAGCTAGGATTATGAACGACCGTGCGGAAGTCCAGCAACTCTCCCCATATTTGATCCTCGTTCGGCTGATCGGAATTCATCCACTTGAACACGCGTACTTCGGGGAGACGCGCTGTGCCGGGCGCCGTGATAATCTCGGGAATCCCGTCCCCGTCCATATCACCCGTCGCAACCCGGACACCACCCGCGTAGCTCTGTTCATAGGCTAAGAACTGCGCACGAACCGCGCCGGTTTCCGTGTCCAAAATAGTAATCCACGGCTCGCTCGTCGTGCCCTTGTCGTTGCCGAGAACCATGAAGTCCTGACGCGGGAGAACGCCAAGGTGGTGACTGGGGTCGTTGTCGATCGCCGTTACTTCCCGCGGACTCAATGCCGTGACCGTCCCTTGGTTCGCGTACTGGCCCGCAGTAACCGTAATGCTGGCCTCGTACGTCCAACTTTCGCCGACATCCAAGATGAGGTCACCGTTACCTTGGTCGATGATGTTCGTGATCGGTCCCAATTGATCGTCGGTGACCGTAACATTCATCAGGCTCACGTTGCCCGTGTTCGTTACAATATACGTGAAGGTGGCCGTCTCACCGACCAGAATCTCCGGACCGGTAGGCGTATCGGCGTCCTCGCTGTTGGTCGCCTTCTCGATGTCGATCGCCAGATTCTGCTCCACGCCCACTCTGGCGTCGTCAAAGTCAGAGACGCCCTGATCCGTCGTGACCGTGGCCACGTTGACGATATCCTGGCCGGCGTCCATCTGGTCCTGGCTAACCGTCACCGTTACCGTGTAGGTCCAAGTTTCCGTCACGTCCAATTCGCCGTCGTTGTCCGTGTCGCCGCCGACAAAGATCGGGTTGAAGTCGTCGGCCGGGTTGCCCGGCGTGGAGTTATCATCGACGACCGTCACTCCTGTCAGGCTTACGTTGCCCGTGTTGTTGACGGTGTAGGTGTAGGTAACGTGGCTACCCGCAGCATTGACCTTCGACGCGTCGGCGTCCTTCACGATGTCGATCGCCGGGTTCTGCACCACGCCCACTATGGCGTCG
>CAYYOX010000270.1:0-459 GCA_964473065.1 uncultured Planctomycetaceae bacterium
CTGAACACTTCTTCGGCTGGTCCGGTCATGTAGACGTGGTTGTTTTCGGCCCAGTCTAGTTCCAGGTCGCCGCCGGGTAGATGGGCCAGGATCTTTCGGTCGGTTCGGCCGGTCAACGCGCCGGCCACGCAGACGGCACAGGCGCCGGTTCCGCAAGCCAGCGTTTCGCCGGAACCTCGCTCCCAAACCCTCATGCGGATTTCGCTCGGCGAGACCACTTCGACAAACTCGGCGTTGACTCGGTTGGGGAAATGCGGATCGGTCTCCACCTGAGGCCCGACGCTCAATACCCAATCATCGGTCAATTGGTCGACGAACGTGATGCAATGCGGATTCCCCATCGAAACGCACGACACGCTCAGCGTCTTTTCGCCCAGCGGCAGTTCGACATCCGTGACGGGATCGCCCGACAAGGTGGTCGGGATCTGCCCGGCCGCAAGGATCGGCTCACCCATGTCG
>CAYYOX010000270.1:469-8652 GCA_964473065.1 uncultured Planctomycetaceae bacterium
ACCAAAATAGGCGTTCCCATATTGACGCACACTCGCTGCACCTTATCTTCAGCTCCAACCTCAAGTCCCAATGTAAGGATGCCCCTGGCAGTCTCTATCCGCAGCGATGCTTCAAAGCTGCCTTGGCCGGGAACCGAGAACATCCCGCCTGCCGAGGCAAGCCCGTGCTCGTAGCCATACTTAGCCACGCACCGGATACCGTTTCCGCACATCTGGGCCTCGGAGCCGTCGGCGTTGAACATCCGCATTCGGGCGTCGGCCTTCTCGCTTCGGCAGATCAGAATCAGCCCGTCGCCGCCGACACCGAAGTGTCGATCGGAGATTTCTCGGGCCAGTTGGGCCGGATTCTCGGGCAGGGGTTCTTCGAAGCAATTGACGTAAACGTAGTCATTGCCCGCCCCGTGCATCTTGGTAAAACGCATGGTGCTGGTTCTCATAAGAGACGGTGAGCGCTGGACCGTTCATTGTAGAGAATCGGCCATCCCGGGGCAATATGCCCCCAGCCGCTTGCGGCTTTGCAGCGTAATCGAGGAGTTCACCCGCTGAGATCCAGTAGATTCCCGCTCTCGCCGGTGACATCCTTGCTCTGTCGCTGCGGGGACTCGCCTTGGGCCTCTTCGGCGCCCTCGGCCTCCTCTTGCCCGGCGGGCTCTTCCCAAAGGCGGCGACCGTCGGCGTCCCGTTCTTCCGCCTCGTGGTCTTCGCCGTCGGTCTCGCCGATCCCGGCGGCCGCTTCGGCCTTTTTGTCGGTTTCAATGCGGCGTTGTTGTGAGGCGGCGTCCTGTTGGGCTCGCTCCGTTTCGGAGCCTTTGGTTTGAGCCAACGAGGCCCCGGCCGCAATGCTGGCCGCTCCTCCTAAAGGACCTACACTCATGAGAACTTTCCTTTTCGGCTAAGGCTGCCGGCAGGCCGATCAACCCTTTGTCGGTATTCTCACGTTGCAAAACACACAGTTGCCGTAGTCGCCGCGGTCGGCGACCTGATCTATCCCTTTAATTATAGGTTATCCTGGGCGAATGGTCGGTATTAAACGGGGCGGATCTGCTTTCTGGCTAGGATTTCATGATTCGGGGAATTCTTGTAGGGTGGGTCGAGCAGCGAAGACCCACGCGGAAGTGTTCTGTGTTGTTTCTTGACGCGTGGGTCTTCGCTGCTCGACCCACCCTACATATTCCCAAGATCGTGCAAGGCTATTTGGCTACGATCCACTCACCTCAGCATTCGGTTGCCTCCTGTCTGGGGGAAAAGCCCTTCGGAGGTCCTGCCGCGTTCGATTTCGTTCTGGAGTTCTTGCAGTGCCTGGTTGACCAGGGGAAATGCTTCTCGTTGGATCCGGGGGTCTTGCAGGGTCCCGGCGACATGGATCTGCATGATTTGCTGGGTGGCCCCGCCCAGCAAGTCGCTGAAGATGGGCACCCGCAACCGGCTGTTGCCCAGTTCGGGGTAGAACGACAATTGGATGTTCGATTGGAAGTCCATTTCACCCCAGCCGCGCAAGCTGATGACGTCGCCTCGGAAGTCGATTTGCGGAAAATAGATATGCCCGCCATGGATTCTGAAATCGATATAGCTTTCGCTGAAGGCGGTGGTGTCCGGCTCGGGATTTCCAAGGATCTTCAGCAGCGCCATCATCAGAGGCAGTTCGTACACGTCGCCTTCATGCAATTGAATGTTGCCTTGTCCTCGCATTCCGTTGGGGCTCGATCCGACGCCGCCGAGATCGACCGTGGCCGTGATCTTGCCCTTAAGATCCTGCCGACCGGCCATCATCTCCTGAGCACATCGACTCAGGTCGGCCTGTTTCAACTCAGCGTGCAGTCCGTAGCGGGGTTCTTCCTCCAGGGCGATCCACGCATTCCCGCGGACCGTTCCGCCGAACAGCCGGCCGGTCAGCGGGGTTGGTGTTTGCCGGCTTGCTTGGGACGACTTTTCGTTACGCCACCAGGCAACCCAGGAACCGAACCCGGCCCTTCGGCTGTCGACCCACAGCGGCCCTTTGAGCTCGGTCAATTGAAAGTCTTTATAGGTCAAGGAGTCGACGTCCAACTCTCCGATCGAATGGAACCCGTTGTGGTCGATGGCGCCCTTTAGGTGTACGCTGCCGTGCAAGTTTCGCAGGGGGACGCCGACCTCGATGCTCCCTTGGTGGAAACCGATGTCCAAATCCCACCGCGATCGGAGTTGGTCGGCTGGCGAAGCGCCGCCCTCGAGGTTGAAACTGCCTCGCAGGTTGATCGGGCCGCGGGGGGCAAGTTGCACGACCGCCTTCTTCAATTGCTCGGGCAAGGCCCGGAACAATTCGCGGTCGTCCAGTTGCAGGCGGTCGACGCTCAATCGCTTGAGTTCCAATTGCCAACGACCGTCCGGTTGCAGAAAGCATGTGCCGACGGCCGCCGCCTTGACCGAACGATGTTTGGCCCGAAAAGGGTCGTTGGGGCGGGGACCCAAGATTTCCACTTTGCCGCCGCGATAGACCAACAAGCCTTCGAGGTTGTCCAGTCGATAGGGAAAGCGGGTCAGTTCGATCGACGTGTTTTCCGGCTGCGGCCGGGCACGGACCGTGATGACCGGCTGCTTGGCTGCGGGAGAAAGGCTAACGATGACCTTTTCCAAGTCGATTTTCCCGCGAGGTTGCAACCCGTTCCACACTTGCTGCATCCCCAACGGCAAGGCGTTGCGCAGTTCCTCTTCCAAGGCGACATCCTTCGCATCAAACTGCAGGTAGAGCTCCTGGCCCTGCTGCGGCGACGTCAGATGCCCCCGGCAGGAGATGCGGCCCGTGTCGTTGGTTCCCTTCAAGTCGTGGAATTCCCAGCGGCCATTCTTCATTTCCAACAAGCCGTAAATGTTGTTGATCGGATAGGGGAATTTCTCGTAGCACATCGAACAACCGTTCAGCGTGATCCGCAAGTGCTGGCGCATGGGCTTTCGAGGATCGTCGCGATCCAGCCGCATGTAGAAGTTGGCCGTTCCTCGCGGATGCAACGAACGGACCACTTCGCGTGGTTTCTCGGCCAAGGCCTGCAGCAGCTTCTTTCCGTCCAGCGGCAACTCGTTGCCTTGGGCCGTGAACCAGCCCGTCGCACCGGAAGTCAGGTGGTCGATCTCCGCATCAACCCGCACGGGCTGGCTGCCGCTGTAGGCCACCAGATGCAGCTGCAGGGCGTCGTTTTTCAGGTCCAACTTTCCCTTGCCGTTTTCCAGACGGTAGGGGAATTTGCGGTGCATGAAAGAAACGTTCAAGCATCGTACGGCCAGCTCCGGATGCCACGTCTTTCCGTCGAATCGCAGCTTCACGTCGGCGTCGATTAGACCGGCCGGCCAATAGGTCTGCCAGTGTTTTTGTAGTTGTTTCTGCAGTTCAGCGGGCAGACCGTCCAGCAGCCGATCGTCCAACTCCAGCCGACGCACCTCCGCCTGCAGTTGCATGGGGCTACCCGGCGCGAATCCCGCCCGATGGGCCGACAAGTTTCGGACCGTACCCTGGCCGCAGCGGGCGAACAGATCGTCAATGGCGATCCCCTCGTTGTCCAGCCGTACGCGAAGCCGCAGATCGTCCAGCGAATGAGGTAACCGCGGATCGTCCATCCGTCCGCGTTGCAACCGGCCCGAGAGACTGTAGCGAAATCCCGACTCGGACGCCGGATCGTAACTCACGCGGAATCCCAACGTGCCTTGCCCTCGAAGGTTCCCCAGCGGGGCCATCTTGACGGCCAAGGGGCCCGGCAACGCGTCGCGCAACTCGGGCGATACGTCCAGCCCTTCGACCGTGCCGGCGAAGTTCCAACTTTGTCCTTCTGGGTCGACCTGACCAGTCAACTCGACATGGCGCAGGTGGTCCGCGCTGAACGTCCCCTGTACGGGTCGGGTGTTCGGGGTTTGGCTCAAGGGGTCGGGAACGTCGACCGAAAGGTTCACATCACGCAGCGTTATCGTGCCGGAGGGAGTTTTCAACGGATCGAAGATTTCGACCGTCCCGTTTTCCACGATCAGTTTTGGCGAATGCTCGCTGAACTTCGGCAGCGGCAACAGTTTGGCCGTACTGAAGCTGCCGCCCGGACGACGCGTGGCCACGATCTTCGGACGACGGACCGTTATTTGTCGCACTTGAAGTTGCCCTTCGAGCAACTCCTGCCAATCGGTGCTGCACTCGAGGAATACTTCGTCCAGATAGATCAACTCCGCGTGCGCACCCTCGGCGCCCGGTTCGACGATCGAAAGACCGCGAATCTCGATCCCGTCCTCGACCAATTCGGCGGATCGCACGCTGACCTGCAGCGAGCTGTAGTGCTCCGCGATCAGTTCGACTACCCGGCAGCGGATCTCCTCGTCGACGCGGTCGTAAAAGAAATAGACCGCCGCCGCAATCGCAATCCCGCCAAGCAGCAAGCACCACTTGAACCAGAACCAACAGCAGTTGATCAAACGACCCAAGATAGGATGTTACCCTCCATGGTAATGCCCCAGTAGGTCAGGGCTCGCCCTGACGGGACCTCGCAACGAGATTGCTCTCGGTAGTTCGTCAGGCCGAGGCCTGACCTACCGAAATTCCCGAGCCGGGCATTATCTCCGAAACGGCAATCGGCGTACAGGTGAAAATAGAACAGTTACGGAAGACTGGGTGGTTTAGGGAGATACCCGTAGGACTTATGGAGAGGACAAGAACGAACATTTCTCACGTCAGGGCGCGAAGACGCAAAGACAGTAAGGAAAATACGTGTTTTCAACTCTTCTTTGCGTCTTCGCGCCTTTGCGTGAGACCTTTCTTACCCTTGCCATTGCTCGATTCCCTACCTATTCCCAAGCGTCAATTGCAGCCGATCTTCGACCACTTCGGCCGACACGCCGCCGGGAAACGTCCGTTTCGACAGCATTGGAGGATCGGATTCCAGGCCGTCGGAAATCATCTCGGCCAACTGGTCCCATTGGGCGAAACCCATCGCCTGCATCGGCCAATTCCGATCGCGCCATACGGAAATCAGCAGTTCCCGAACCAGATACTCCGGATGCTCAGTCAGCGACCGGATGTCGATTCTCACCCGGTCCGGCTCGTCCGCTTCTACGTGTTGCCGAACCAATTCGTCGACCAGTTCGTCGACCACCGACTGCACTTGCCCGGCCAGAGTGCCCAGTCGCAACAGAGCGTCGAGCACGCCCGTGTTGTACTGCCGGGCCAATTGGGGCAACAACTCGCGTCGAATCCGGTTTCTTGTCAGCCGCGTATCGTCGTTGCTCGAATCCGACCGGAAGAGTTGCCCCAGATCGCCCAAATATCCAACCAGATCCGCACGGCGGACTTCCAGCAACGGTCGAATCAGTGTCGTGGCCGGGCCAAGTCGGCGCGCCCGGGCCATGCCCGAGAGTCCGCCAATCCCCGTTCCCCGCAGAATCCGATGTAGGATCGTCTCGGCCTGATCGTCTGCCGTATGGGCCGTGACGACGTACCGAGCCCCGACATGTTGGGCGGTTTGGGTAAGGAATTCATAGCGAGCCTCTCGGGCAGCCGCCTCCAGCCCGTCTCCACCGGCCGAGATCGTTTGACCGTCTGCTGTCGCACCCACGTGACACTCGAGCGCCAAGGTGTCGCACAATTGGCGAACAAACTTCTCGTCGGCTTCCGATTCATCACCCCGAAGCCCATGATTAAAATGAGCCACGTGCAGGCGGCCGGGCCCTTCGGTCTTCAAGCAGGCCATGGCACGGCACAACGCGACGCTGTCGGCCCCTCCGGAGACGGCCAACAGGACCGTCACGTCGCTCCAGGCCTCTGGAGGCCATGCGGCCGCCAAGGTTGTTTCGATCGGATGCAGTTGATTCATTTGCAGGAAGTCAGTTCGTATGGGGGTGTGCTTTCTGGCCGCATGGCGTTAGTCGCAACTTTGCCTTGGGGGACTCTCTTCCCATCTGGCGGTCGCTCTGCTAGAATTGAATTTTGCAGTGTAATGTGTGGTGTTGCAACCGGGGTGAACCGGCGACAACATCACCAAGCCTTTTTTAACAAAATAGCTTACACGGCGAGTGTCTTCGGTTGTCCGTAAGTAGACCGAAGCCGAGAGCGTATTAGACGCGAGATTTTCGACAGAATCTGTGTATTAGGCAGCAAGAGCCGACCGGCGTTCGAGGGCCGAACAGACTATGCATCTTCTGATGGTTGTTTTTCGATGGTTGATGGGGTGTTTACCCGTTGCTTCCAGGAGTGACGGCGTGAAACCTGTCCCGTTGGCAGTTCGGTCGTACGGGGTAACCACGGCGTGGGAATTCCTGATGCGGAAGTTCCACGTTTTGGGTGCCAGTGACGTCGGTGGGATCAGGGTTTGTCCCGTGTTGGAAGAGTTTCTTGGCCCGCCCGGGCATGTACGTTCGGGCCCGTTCGCTACGGAACGCGGAGGGCTATGGGAACGCGGTCTTTCAACTCATCCCAGCCACGTCTTGCAGCCACGAGAACCGATTTCGGTCGGTGGCGGAAGAATGTCGAGATCTGCTTCTCTGTTTTGGGGATAGATTCCCCCTCGGCTTATTTGGTCTCCTTGTGCCGCTTCAAGCGGCGACGCTCGACGTAGCGCATCCTCAAGAGGAGACTTATCGTGCCTTGGGAGCAAACCGTACTCATCGTCATTGCCACTGCCGTCGTGGCGTTTGTGCTGGCATTCGTCCTGGTGAAGCTCTTGGATCGACTCCGCAAGCGAGACGCCGAGACGGAAGCCCGGGAAATCGTGAAAAAGGCCCAGCAGGAGGTCTCCAATCGACGGCGAGAAGCCGAGTTGGAGATCAAAGAACTCGCGCTGCAGGAGAAGGCCGAGAGCGAAAAGGAACTGCGGCGAGTTCGTGGCGAGTTGCACGAACGCGAGCGACTTCTCGACAAACGGCAAGATGCCCTCGAGGAGCAGGCCGAGCAGATTCGCAAGCAGGAGAAGATGGTCGAGAACACGCAGCGAAAGCTGACCGAGCGGATCCAAGACACCAATCGGCGAAAGGACGAACTTTCCAAATTACTCGATTTGCAGCGTCAGACGCTACACGAGCTCAGCGGGCTCAGTCATCAAGAGGCCGTCGACCGGCTCTTGGAAATCCTCGACACCCAGCTCCAGCACGAGTCGGGGGCCGTCATTCTCAAGCACGAGAAGCAAGTCGCGGCGATCTGCGAAGAGAAATCGCGGGAGTTGCTGCTGACAGCCTTGCAGCGTTTTGCCGCCGCCCATACGGCCGAAACCACCACCAGCACCGTGGGCATCCCCAACGACGAGATGAAAGGACGGATCATCGGCCGCGAGGGCCGGAACATTCGAGCCTTCGAAAAGGCGACCGGCGTCGACGTGATCATTGACGACACGCCCGGCGTGGTGATCGTCAGTGCGTTCGACACGATTCGCCGCGAGGTGGCCCGACTCGCCCTGAACAAGCTGATCGCCGACGGGCGGATCCATCCTTCCCGGATCGAGGAGATCGTTAGCGGCACGCAGCACGAGTTGGATCGGCACATCCAAAAACTAGGCCTGGAAGCAACGCAGGAAGCGGAAGTACACGGTCTGCACGAGCGGCTCGTCCACTTGCTCGGCCGGCTCCATTTCCGCACCAGCTACAGCCAGAACGTCCTTCGACACAGCATCGAAGTGGCCTACGTGGCCGGCATGTTGGCCGACGAAATGGGGCTCGACGGACCGTTGGCCCGACGCTGCGGACTGTTGCACGATATCGGCAAGGCGGCCGACCACGAGGCCGAAGGAGGGCATCCTAAGATCGGCGCCGATCTGCTGAAGCGATACGGAGAACGGCCGGAAGTGGTTGCCGCGGCCGCAGGGCACCACGATAGCCCCAACATCGACAATCCCTATACCGTGCTGGTGTCCGCGGCCGACGCCTGCAGTGCCTCGCGGCCCGGGGCTCGGCGTGAAACGTTGGAACGATACGTCAAACGCATGGAAGAGCTCGAATCGATCGCCGCTGGATTCCAGGGCGTGGAACAGGCCTTTGCCATTCAGGCCGGTCGTGAGTTGCGAGTCATGGTCAACTCGAAGGAAACGACCGACGAGACGGCCGCCAAGATCTGCCACGACATTGCCAAGGCCTTCGAGAAACAACTCACCTACCCCGGCGAAATCAAAGTAACCGTCCTTCGCGAAACAAGACACATCGAAATGGCGAGGTAGTGGATAGTGGATAGTGGGCAGTGGGTAGTAATATGC
>CAYYOX010000271.1:0-8615 GCA_964473065.1 uncultured Planctomycetaceae bacterium
CCAGCTTCACCCAGGCCCAGATCGATGCGGGGCAACTGGTCTACGTGCACGACGGCAGTAACACGACCAGCGACAGTTTTACATTCGACATCGACGACGGGCAAGGGAATGTTACGACCGGGGGGAGTTTTACGCTGACGATCACCCCGGCGGCGGGAATTGTGCAAGTTGGATATTTTGATACGTGGGACGGTGGAATCATCGCGAGTACGGATGTTGCGGGACTTACCTACCATCCACCCTCAGGGCACTTGTACCTTGCGGATTCGGAGATCAATGAACTTGCGAACATTTTCACCGGGAGCAACATATTCGAAGTGTCACCGCTGGGCGACACGGTGTTTGGAGAGATTGCCAGCAATAACAGCGAGCCAACGGGCATCACCTACAATGAATATGATGGGTACTTTTACGTCACGAATGACGATAGGCATGCGATCTATCGCTATGACGACGCTCTGAATAGTCCCCTTGCCACGGTTGACACGAGGAACGCCGTGTCGACGGCATCCGATCCTGAGGGTATCACATCTGATCCATCAACGGGATTTCTTTATGTTGCAGACGGGGCCGGCGGCGGTCGTCAGGTGTTGGTGTACGATTCGGCCTTGGAATTTCAATACAGCTTTTCGGTGCTGGGCGAAGTGTACGATCCTGAGGGGATAGCATTTCACGTTCCGAGCAATCATTTATTCTTGGTATCCGGGCGGGACATGAAGGTATTCGAGTATACGGTTAACGGTGTTCTTCTGGGGGATTATGACCTCAGTGACTTCTCGCCTACGCCGGATGCACCGCAAGGATTGACGTTTGGCCCCACGTCGGATCCGAACGATGCGTCGACAGCATATTCGCTCTATATTGCCGACGGAGGCAATGACAATTATCCGGACGGAGGCGTGTACGAAGCGATCGTTTCGGGCCTCTATTCGGGGCAGAACACGTCGCCGCTGGTCAGCGCCGGCGGCGATCAGACGGTCCTAGTCAGCAATCCACAAGGCGGCACGGTTATTTCACTGGACGGGGCTGTGGCGGACGACGGCTTACCGCTTGTCCCAGGAATGGTAAGCACGCTGTGGAGTCAAGTCAGTGGTCCGGGGGCCGTAGTATTCTCCGACGCGACGGCCGTGGATACGATGGCCGATTTCTCGACGGGGGGAACGTACGTGTTACGTTTGACGGCCGACGACGGGGACCTTTCGGTCAGCGACGACACGACGATCGAGATCAAGCGGGGATACCAGACTCGGGTGGCGGCGAGTTTCGACGACGCGGAGGAGAGCGCTACGGGCAGGATGCGGATGACCAGCAGCGACCTGGAAATGGTTCTTGACAGCAGCGAGCAGACGGTGGGGATGCGATTTGTCGGCATGGAGATTCCTCAGGGGGCTGTGATCGAGATAGCCTACATTCAATTCCAGGCGGACGAAGTCAATTCGGAGTCCACGACGCTGACGATCGAAGCCGAAGCGATAGACGATGCCCTGACGTTTGTATCGACTAATAGATGGAACATCTCATCCCGAGCCCGGACGGCGTCTTCGGTATCGTGGTCTCCGTCACCGTGGCTGAGGAAAGGCGAAGCGGGGCCCGATCAGCAGACTCCGGACCTCGCGTCGGTGATCGAGGAGGTCGTGAATCGGCCGGGCTGGGTGAGCGGCAATTCGCTGGCGCTCATTGTTACGGGGAGCGGCAAGCGAGTGGCGGATTCGTACGACGGGACTTCAACGGGGGCGCCATTGCTGTACGTGGAGTACAGCGACGGCACGTCCTACTTCGAGTCCAACTCGGCAGTCGTGTTGGATCTGTCGAGTAGTGCGCATCAAGGAGCAGTTCCCGACCTGAGGGCGCATGAGTCCGCCGGCGCGACAAAAGACGTTGCCGTACTGCTTTCGGCCGTGGATCGGTTCTTCAGCGACTATGAAACGGCAAGCTATTACGAGCCGCTGGAGCGAACTCGGCAGGCAATAACGTCGAAGGATAAGAGTATTTCGATTGAGGAGTTGAGTTTCTATTACGGCCGAGACTCCGGGTCGGATAAATGATCGTACGTCGCGAGCATCTGCAGAAGACGGAGATCCGCATGAGAACTTGTATGTCCGAAAAGCAACAGGGAAATCCGCCGGCTGTGACTTCCGAGCGAGGTCGGGCCGCTGCGACGCTCCCTCTCGTCTACCCGCTGTGTAACGCCTTGGCCACCGAGGAGGTCGTCTATTGCCACTGGAAGAGCAACGAGGCGATCGATCGTTCACTGAGCGGAGAGAACGATCTCGACCTGCTGGTGCGTCGCGGGGACATTGCGCGTTTCACCGAGATCCTTTGCCGATTGGGGTTCGTCGAAACGCGTGGCCCGGCGGTCACCGAGATTCCCGGGATTGCGAACTACTACGGCTACGACGCCACGGCGGACAAGATCGTTCACGTCCACGCCCATTATCAACTCGTCGTCGGTCATGACCTAACAAAGAATTATCATCTTCCGATCGAAAGGCCATACCTCGAATCGGCCGTGCGGGACGGTTTGTTCCGAATTCCGGCGGCGGACTTCGAGTTGGTTGTTTTCGTGATTCGGATGATGCTGAAACATGCGGCGCCGGATACGTTCTTTGCCGGATACGGTGCGCTCTCGGCCAGGGAGCAACGGGAATTGGACTATCTGCAAGACCGGGCGGACCGGCTTAAGGTCTATGACATACTGAAACAACACTTGCCTTGCGTGGATGCCTCGTTGTTTGACAAGTGCCTGCGATCTCTGCGCGGGGACTGTCGGGCTTGGACTCGGATCGGAGCCGGAAGGCAACTGCAACGCCGGCTCAGCGCGCATGCTCGCCGGCCGTATCTTACGGACGTCTGTTTGAAGCCGTGGCGCCGACTTGGCAAGGCGATTCGGCGACGCGTGTTCGGACGTTTGCCCGCAGTGCGGCTGGCCCGCGGGGGAGCTGTCATTGCGGTCGTCGGCGGAGACGGAGCAGGCAAGTCTACGGCGATCAAAGAGTTGCATTCGTGGCTCTCGAAGGAGTTTCAGGCCGTTAGTGTTCACCTGGGGAAACCTGCTTGGTCATGGACTACCGTGGCTGTGCGAGGCGTTTTGAAGCTGGGCCGCCTGTTGGGCTTGTGGGGATTCAGGAAAACGCCGGTTCGGTACACGGTCAACGGCGACGATACGGTCTTTCCAGGATACCCGGCCTTGTTGCGAGCGGTTTGCACGGCACACGATCGTTACCGGGCCTACGCCAAGGCACGACGTACGGCGGCCAACGGAGGACTGGTGATTTGCGATCGTTATCCGCTTGCGCAGATCAAGCTGATGGACGACCTGGACCCGGATCTGGTGTTCAACAACGAACCGAAGACTCGACTCGTCGCGTTCTTGGTGCGTCTCGGACAACATTATCATCGCCGGATTATGCCTCCGGAAATACTGATCGTGCTAAGGGTCGACCCGTCCCTTGCCGTGTTACGCAAGACCGACGAAGAAGCGGAATCGGTTCGTGCCCGTTGCCAGGAGATTTGGGAGGCGGATTGGCGCTATGTCCCGACCCACGTCATCGACGCATCGCGCCCTAAGGCGGAAGTGCTGTCTGAGTTGAAGAGCCATATTTGGTCCCGATTGTAATCAAGCCCCGAATGACACAAGAAGTCCCACTGGCCATGCTTATTGATCCCCGTATAGATGCAAGGCTCAATCGAGCAGCCCTGGACGCCAAGACGCTTTCGTTGTGGCCCTCGAAAAAGAGTCTCACGAAACATGCCTCGCTGAACGCCCTGGCCGCGGCGATCGAATATGGGGCGCGGATGGTGATGGGCTTTGTCATTCAGCCCTTGCTGGTAGCCGGGTTGGGCAACTACTTGTATGGGGCATGGCAAGTCTTGATTCGCTTGACCGGCTATATGGCCGCCGCAACCGGCCGTTCTCCGCAAGCATTGAAATGGACAATTGCCCATCGCAAGACCTCGACTGACTACGAGCAGAAGCGTCGCTTCGTGGGCAGCACGGTCGTGGTCTGGCTTCTGTTCTTCCCGCCGTTAGCGGGATTGGGAGGCGTCGTGGCGTGGTTTGCGCCGTCTTGGCTCGGCAGTCCGGCAGAGCTTGCCTGGGGCATCCGCTTGGCGACCGGATTGCTGGCGGTCAACTTGATCTTGATCAGTCTGGTCGACATCCCGCGGTCGGTGCTCTGCGGAGAGAACCTCGAATACAAGCGGATGTGGTACTCCGCCATCCTAGTCTTCGTGGGCGGAGGACTGATCGCCCTGGCCTTGTATTGGGAAGCCGGATTGGCGGGCGTGGCCGCGGCCATGCTGGCCACGACGCTGCTGACGGGCATGGTCTTCCTGAGACTTGTTCGTGCCTGGGTGCCCTGGTTCGGAATCTCTCGGCCGTCGTGGGTCGAGGTGCGCCGGTTTTTCGGGCTCAGCGGATGGTTTATGGCCTGGGTCCTGATCAACCGGATTATGAAGGGCGGCGACATTGTGGTCCTGGGACTTTGTGGCTCGGCGGAGATGGTAACCACTTTCACGCTCACAAAATACACGCCCGAGGCACTGATCCATCTGGTCGCGATCGTCGTGTTTTCAATCAGCCCCGGACTGGGAAGTATCATTGGGGCCGGGGATCTGCAGAAGGCGGCTCGGATTCGAGCCGAGTTGATGGCCCTGACCTGGTTGCTCACCACCGTGGCAGGAACGACGATTCTGCTGTGGAACGGCGCCTTTGTCGGACTCTGGGTGGGGGCGGAACACTACGCAGGCTCGGCGCCGACGCTGTTGATCACCCTGATGATTCTGCAATTCGTGTTGATTCGAAACGATTCGAACGTCATCGACCTCACGCTGAACCTCCGCAACAAGGTACTGCTGGGGGCGTTTTCCGTGACGATCTCCATGGTCTTGGCGGCGGTACTGGTTGGTGCGTATCAACTAGGACTCGTGGGTCTGTGCCTGGGCTTCATCGCGGGCCGGACGATTCTCAGCCTGAGTTATCCCTGGCTGGTCAGCCGCTGCCTCGGCATTTCGCTGCGCCGGCAGTTTGACCGCGTGCTGAGACCGGCAACGATCACGGTCCTGTTGTTTGCATTGGCGTTGAGTGTAGACGGGTCGCTGAATGTCGCCACCTGGGTGGAACTATTTGCCGCAATCGGACTGACGTTGACGGTGGTGACGGCGCTGGCGTTCTACGCGGGTCTGACGGTCGCCATGCGGCAGTGCCTTTTGCAGCGGGCCCGGCTGCTGACACGATTCGATGAGCCCAAATGATCGAGATGTCACTCCATTGAAAGACAACCACATGCACATCGACAACACGGCAAGACAGCACCGACCGCTGGCCATAGAAATCGTCGGACCGGCCGGCGCGGGAAAGACGACACTGTTGCGGGAGCTCCAACGGCGCCATCCGGAAATCGTAGCAGGCATTCATCAGTCGCGGGTACGCTACGCACCCTTCTTGATTCGGCACGCGCTGGCTTTCTTCCCACGCTACGTCTGCGGGTATCGACACGATCGCTGGTTCACGTGGTCGGAGCTTCGGTCGATGGTCTACCTCGAAGGATGGCATCGTCGACTGAGCCAACATGCCGGGGCCGTTGTCGTTTTTGATCATGGTCCGCTGTTTCAGCTCGTGACGCTGGGTGATTTTGGCCCCGAACTGACTAAGAGCCGGGCCTATCGCGCGTGGTTGGACCGCATGTTCACGCGTTGGGCGGCCACGCTGGACGCGGTCGTTTGGCTCGACGCGCCATTCTCGATTCTCGCCGAGCGAATCCATGAGCGTGACCGCTGGCATGTGGTGAAGGGGAAACCCCAACGGGAAGTCTACGACTACTTGGCACGTTTCCGGCAGTCATACGAAGAAATCACTGACCGGCTGACGGCCCTCGCCGGCCCGACGCTGTTGCGCTACAGTACCGAACGGCAGCCTGTGAATCAGATTGCAGACCACGTCTTATCTGAATTGGGGCTGCGTTGTTCCACTGCGTTTCAACGGACGACACTGACTGGGCAGACCGCATGAAAGGCCCAACGGGTCAAACCCAAGCAACGACGAAGCACGTCAGAGGAGTATCCCATGATCAGACCGGAAAAGAAGCGATTGGCCGTATTTGTCCCGTCGATGGACGGCGGGGGCGCCGAGCGGTCGATGTTGAATCTGGCCGGGGGGATTGCCGAGAGGGGCCACGCCGTGGATCTGGTGCTGGTCCGCGCCGAGGGGCCTTATCTGGATCAAGTCCCCGAGTCCGTGCGGTTGGTGGATCTTGGCGCCCGGCGAGCCCGGTGGTGCTTGCCGGCCCTGGTTCGTTATCTGCGGCGCGAACAGCCCGAGGGCGTGATCTCGGCGATGAACTATACGAACATCGTCGCCATCTGGGCGCGGCGTCTGGCCCGGGTCTCGACGCGAATCGTGGTGAGTGCGCAGAACACGTTTTCCCAGACACTTCGGTACAAGGCCACGCGGAACGAACGGCTGATGCTGAAGCTGATGAAACGATTCTACCCCTGGGCGGACACGATCTGTACGGTTTCCGACGGTGTAGGGGACGACCTCTCGGAAGTGACGAGCATTCCTCGCAGGCGGATTGTCACGATCTATAATCCGGTGATCACGCCCGAGTTGAAGCAGAAAAAACATGCTCCCGTCGATCACCCCTGGTTCCAACCCGATCAGCCGCCCGTGTTGTTGGGCGCCGGTCGGCTGGTTCCCCAGAAAGACTTCCCCACGCTGATCCGCGCATTTACCCGGGTGCGACGCCGCCGGCCCGTCCGACTGGTGATTTTGGGCGAGGGTCCGCTGCGGTCTGAGTTGGAGGCCCTGATTCGAGAACTTGGCATGGAGGCAGATATCAGCCTGCACGGATTCACGGACAACCCTTACGCCCTGATGGCCCGATCCTCGGCTTTTGTGCTTTCCTCGAAATGGGAGGGCTTGCCGACCGTGCTGATCGAAGCCATGTGCTGCGGCGCGCGGTTGGTCTCGATGGACTGCCCCAGCGGGCCTCGCGAAATCTTGCGCGGGGGAGAATTCGGTCAACTGGTACCGGTCGGCGAAGTTACCACCCTAGCTCATGCGATCGAAAAGACCTTAAACGGAGAAACGCCGGCTCCGCCCCCGGAAAGCTGGCGGCCTTATGAGTTGCAAACCGTGGTCGATCAATACCTGGGCACGCTTTTGGAGAACTAGACGTGCGCAATATCACCTATTGGCTGTCGTTGCTTCTGATCTTCGTGATCCCTTGGGAGGACATAATCTTCGTGGCGGGCTTGGGAACCATTAGCCGAATGGTCGGCATTCTGGTGGCCGTCTTCTGGCTGGAAACGGTCCTGGTGACCGGGGAATTCCGAAAGCCTCGAGCCTTTCACATCGCGGTCGCCCTGTTCATGCTCTTCAACGTCCTGAGCTTCTTCTGGACCGTCGACGCCAATCTGACCATCAACCGACTGAAAACTTACCTGCAGCTCTTCTTCCTGGTTTTCATTCTGTGGGATCTTTATCGCACGCCGGCCGCTCTGCAGGCCGGACTACAGGCTTACGTCCTGGGCGCCTACGTGTCGATCGGCAGCTTGATCATCAATCGTATGGCCGGGGTCGAAGCCGGTTATCAGCGCTATACAGCCGCCGGGTTCAACCCGAACGACGCGGGGATGATCTTGGCACTCGGTTTACCCGTCGCGTGGTATCTGGCGATCTTTGCCAACCGCAGCCACAAGACGCGGCCCCTGATGTGGATCAACTTAGTTTACGTGCCGGTCGCCATGGCCGCCATCCTATTGACCGCCGGTCGAGGAACCCTGATCGCGGCGTCACCCGCCATGCTGTTCGTACTGTGCACCGTGAAGCGTTGTCCGCCATTTTTACGGATCATCTTCGTCACGGCACTCGTGGCATGGTGTGTGTTCGCGTTGCCATCGCTGGTACCCGAATCCTCCTACGACCGCCTGGGGACCACGTTCTCTTCCATCGCCGAGGGAGATATGGGTGGCCGCGGAAGGATTTGGCAAGAGGGCCTCGCGCTGTATGGGTCACATCCGGTATTGGGTGTCGGCAGCGGCGCATACAAGACGGCCGCCGTGAAAACCAACCATGTGGCCCATAATGTCTATCTTTCTGTCCTGGTTGAACTTGGATTGATCGGGTTCCTCTTATTCTCAGCCATCCTGGTAATCATCGTTTATAACGTCGCCTCCCAGCCAAGACCGATTTCCATCCTTTGGCTCACGGTCCTCGTGGTCTGGGGCATCGGCGCCTTGGTCCACCCGGCGGTACAGCGGAAACCGACCTGGCTCTTCCTGAACTTCATGGTCGTCAGTGCAGCCGTGTTCGTCCGGCCTGAAGAGTCCGAGGTGCGTGCCGCCGATCCGCAACGAGAACTTAAAACGCATTCCACGAGGAGTCGCCTGGGGACGAATTGTAGGCCAAAGCCCGATCATCGGCTACCGCCAATCGGCACAAACACTGCATTGACGTGCAATTGCCAAGAGGAGGAAACGCATCGTGAGTTCCATCAATAACACCCGTCAGACTTCATTGGATCGTATCGTCGCAAAGAAAATCCGGCCGTTGCTGCGCCCTGTGCTCTTGACCGCAGCCTTGTTGCCGCTGTTCGTGCTGACCTACTACCTGG
>CAYYOX010000272.1:0-8600 GCA_964473065.1 uncultured Planctomycetaceae bacterium
CAGCCCCGCCGGTAGCCACAAACCCAACTCGTCGGTGGCGCAGGTCTATTACAACAAACAGCAAGGCATCACGCGGATCACGACCGAGACGGGCGCAGGGCAATGGGGCAGTGCGTTGTCGATGGCCTGTAAGATGTTCGACGTCGAGTGCATCCTGTTCAACCTCAGCGGCCATGGCGTGTGCGACCTGGGCGCGTACGAGAAGTTCTTCGGCGATCACCTGGAGGATTATTCCTACCCGCAAGCAAAAATCGACGCCGCCATCGCCGAACTGCCCGAGTTGGAGTAATCGACCGTTTAGCGGTCGGGCCTCATCCCTAAGAAAGGGCCCGACGTTTTTTCGGACAAACGAAAAAGGGTGGCAGCCCGCGAAGGCTGCCACCCTCTTGTTTTTCACGACCGCCTGTCACCTTTTCGTTGCAGGATTTCGGCAACACCGACGCTAGAACGTGATAATCGCGTCGACTGCGGCGGTGAGCTGCTTGTCGTCGGCGCCGGCGTTGAACGGCTGACCGTTGGCGCCGGCCGCTCCGTCATACCAATCCCATCGGGCTTCGGGGCGAATGATCAAATTGGCCGAGGGCCGCCAGCTTAGTCCGGCCGTCACCTCGAAGAAATTGCCGGCGAACCCGCGTCCGTCGAAGGCCCGCACGCCGGGAATGTTCCCCGGCCCGGCGACTCGCGTCCCGTCGTCGTCGCGAAGCCACTCAGCCCGCAAGTTGGCCGACCAGCACGGATTGATCGTGTAGAGGAAGTACTGGTTCAGGCCGTAGAACTCGCCGTCGCGGTTGTCGTTCGTAGCGTCATCCTCGATCCCCAGGTTTTGAACCATGACGTACTGGAACTTCCGGCTGAGTTGATGCTTGAGCACCATGCTGCCGACGAACCGGTTCTGATCGCCGGCGGCGTCTTGCGGCCCGCTGGAAATGGCATAGGCCAGCGAGGTCCGCCGGTCGCAGCTTTCCCATTTCACACCGCCCATGAAGTCCAGGTGGTTGTTGATGTCCTCGAACTCGAACCAACCGCGGGTGAACCCGGCCTGGACCGAGAGGCGGTCGTTGAGTTTGTAATCGGCCAAGGCGCCGGTAACCAGTTGCGGCACGGTGTAGGCGTAGCTATAGGAATGGGAATAGAAGGGATTGCCGACCGCAGGCACGACTTCGTAATCGAGAATGCCGGCGAAGTGTCCCAACTTGACCGACAGATCGTTGTAGGCCAGTTCGAGATAGAACTGCGGCAACACGATACCATACGTTTGTCGGTTGGCGCCGTTGATGTGGTCTTCCAGTCCGCGGTTGATGTCGAACCGCCAGTCCGACCCGTAGAACATGTCGACGTGTCCACCCCAGGCCCAACCGCAACCGCCGTTATCGGCTTGGCGATCCAGATAGAGCCAGAGTTGGTTCATTACATACTCACCGTCGAGATCATTGGTGGCAATAGGGCCGTTGAAAGGGCTGGTTCCGCCATGACTGTTGGCCGTAATACCTTGCTGAAGCCAGCCACCCACGCGAATACCCATCCGCTGCAACACGCAGGGTTGCGGTATCGTCCAAGGCTCGCCTTGGCAGCACTCGCCAAATACTCGGCAACTCCGCCTGCCGCCGCCACACACGTCGCCGCCACATGAACAATCACCACTCCCGGCCACCGGCGACAGCGGCTCCTCGACGAAAGGAGCGGGCTCTGCGATCGACGGCGCAACGGGCGGAGCATCGCTGGGAGATTCGCCCTCGTCCTGAACTGAGTACACGGGATCGGGGGTCGTGTACTCGTAGGCCACGGCAACAGCCTGGGCCGAATCCGGCTGAAGCAATCCGTCTGCGCTAGCCACAACGGCTGGAACTATGGCCAGCAAGGCCGTCGTCATCACTACCTTGGGAATCCTCATCTTCAAACACTCCGTTGTTGAAGGAAACTGGGTGCCGCCTGAAGCACCGGCGGGGGTGACATGCGAGTGCAACGCAATCCATGACGCGAGCGCTGTGGATTGCCACGTGCCTAAGCATGAAGTCGGTGTGCGGGTAATATCGATTGAAGCAATTCGATGGAAAACTTGGCTGAAACCGAAATGAACGATTATCGCGAGCCGGTTGTGAGGGTCAGTTCAACTTTACCGACTTTATCCCCGGGAATTGGCTGACACACTGCCGTAGCTACGTTCGCCAGAACGTGGTCGTAGCCCTCGGACACACCCCACGTTCTGGCGAACGTAGCTACAAACCCGTGAATAATCCGGGCCCAACGGCACACATTGCCGTCGCGAACCCACCCTTGCGGGTGGTGCATAGCTGGCAAATCTCCGTTGACTTGAACGATCATCTAAGGGATACTTCCAAGGTGGCCTGCGGTAAGCCGCCCTTATCTGGCTGCGATCATTAATCCCTTCCCTGGTGCGAGAGCCCTGCCATGGCGAGTGGCAATGCGGATAATCTGCAGCAATACTGTCTTGATGTGGCCCAGCGGGCACAGAAAGCGGCCGCCCAGTTGTGCGCGGTCACCGGGGGCCAGAAAGAAAGCTGGCTATACCACAGCGCCCAGTGGTTGAACGAACGTTCGGCAGCCCTGACCGAGGCGAACCGGCTGGATATTGCCGCCGCCCCCGAGTTCGGGTTGACCGAGGCACAAATCGATCGGCTGCGGCTGACCCCCGATCGGATCGACGCCTTGGCCAACGCACTGAGAGAGGTGGCGGCCCTGCCGGAGCCCGTCGGCGAGGTGATCGATTCGACCGTACGACCCAACGGCCTGGAAGTGCAAAAGGTCCGCGTGCCGTTGGGCGTGATCTTTTTCATCTACGAGTCGCGTCCCAATGTCACGGCCGATGCGGCGGCCCTGTGTGTCAAGAGTGGCAACGCGGTGATCCTGCGCGGCGGCAAGGAAGCAGCCCACAGTAATCAGGCCATCGCCGAGATCATGGCCGAGGCGGCCGCCGAGGCAGGTTTGCCCGCCGATGCCGTCCAACTGGTGGCCACACCCGATCGCGAGGCCGTCGGCCATTTCCTGCGAATGCCCGAGTATATCGACGTAACCATCCCCCGCGGCGGCGAGAGCCTGATTCGCCGAGTCAGCGAAGAGGCTCGGATGCCGGTCATCAAGCATTACGCGGGCAACTGCCACGTCTACCTCGACCGAACGGCCCATCCCGCGGCGGCCCTGTCGCTGGTCGTCAATTCCAAGTGTCATCGACTCGGAGTGTGCAACGCGGCCGAGTCGCTGGTCGTACATGCCAAAGCGGCCGAAACCCTATTGCCGCTGGTCGGAAAAATGCTGAGCGAGAAGGGGATCGAGATTCGCGGCGACAGACGGACCCAAGAACTGTTGCCTCAGGCCAAGGAAGCGACCGAAGAAGATTATGGGGCCGAGTATCTCGGACCGGTGATTTCGGTCAAGGTGGTCGATTCGCTCGACGAGGCGATCGAGCACATCAACCGCTACAGTTCCGGGCATACCGAAGCCATTGTGACCACGGATCTCAACTCGGCCCGGGATTTCGCCCGGCGAATCGATTCGTCGGCCGTGATGATCAACGCCAGCACGCGTTTTAACGACGGCGGAGAGTTCGGCCTGGGCGCCGAGATCGGAATCAGCACCGACAAGTTCCATGCCCGAGGCCCGTGCGGGCTCAAGGAACTGACCAGCTACAAATACGTTGTCTACGGAACAGGACAAATTCGCCAATAGCCGCTTGCGGCTTTGCACGGCCAAAGAGAACACCGTCAAGAGAACAAGGAAGAAACGATGGGCGGAGACGTACTTAGCCAGACAGAAGTGGAAAGTCTTCTCAATGCCATGGTCTCCGGCAGCGAGGAGTCGGCCGCCGTAGCCGTACCCGCGGCTGCTGCGTCTAGCTCGGGCCCCGCACCGGCCGGTGGGGCGATCCAGAAACCGAAAGAAAAAACAACCGCTTACGACTTCAAGCGCCCCGAACGCGTCGGCAAGGAGCAGATGCGGGCACTACAGACGTTACACGAAGGGTTCGGACGCAACTTCGGCGCCGCACTGTCGGCCCTGCTCCGCTCGATCGTCGAAGTCAAGCTGACCAGCGTCGATCAATTAACGTACAGCGAATTCGTCTTCAGTCTGGAAAACCCCACCTGCTTCAACCTGCTGAAGGCCGAACCGCTCGAAGGCAACCTGATCCTCGACATCAACCCCTCGATTCTCTACCCGATCATCGATCGGCTGCTCGGCGGCGGTCGCGAAGTGGGCGCCTTGGCTCGCCGGCCGTTGACCGAAATCGAGTTGCGGCTTGTCTCGCGAATCACCGGGCTGTTCCTCAACGAGCTGCACCACGCCTGGGAAGCCGTGCTGGATCTGAAGCTCGAGGTCGTTCAAGTCGAAAGCAATCCGCAATTGGTCCAGATTGTCCCGCCGAACGAAGTCGTCGTGTTGATCAGTTTCGAACTCACACTCGGCGACATTCGCGGAATGATGAACCTCTGCATCCCTTACAACTCGATCGAACGGATCGGAGGTAAACTGTCGGCCAATAGCTGGTCGGCCTACGGGAGGCAAAGGGCCACGCCCGAAAGCATACAGCAGCTCAGCGAAACGCTCTGCACCTCGCTGGTCAACTTGAATGTCCGGCTGGCTCAAACCCGGATCACCGCCGGCGATCTAATCGGCCTGCGCGTGGGTGATATCATCACGACCGAAAAAGACGTCAAGCAGCCGCTGATCGTCTCGGTCGAAGGCATCCCCAAGTTCCGCGCCTACCCTGGCGCCTTCAAAGGCCATAAGGCCATCGCCATCGAAGGCGCCATCGAGAACCCCAACGAGGCCGTGGGGGAATGAGGGATCAGCGGGCCAACGCTCGATAAGATCCGTTCATCATTCCCTCACCTTGCCAACAGATTCACCGCCCGGACCGTTCGCGTGCGCTCCTCGATCTCGCTCGGCAGGCGGCCTTTGAACCAGGCCTTGGCGCGGTAGGTGAACTCGTGGCCGGTCGGTAGGAACTTGGCCGGCGGATAGTGTGAGGCCAGGGGGTTGTGACCGCCGGTCGTGGCGTGCGGCGTTTCGTGGCAGCCGACGCACGACTTCGTCTCGCCCGGTCGCAAATAGATCCACGTCAATTGGTTCCCCACTACGCGGCGGTCGCTGTCGAGTACCTGGAAATGCACCAGCCGATCTGCCGGCGCCTCGACAAAGAACGATCCGTCGGAAGCCAGCGGCAGCGTGCCCAGCACTCGGGCGAACGTTCCGCCGTGGTTCTGCCAGACCGGGTTCTCGTTGGTCTGCGTGCTGTGACGTCCTACGACCGGCACGCCCTCGATCAGTCGCACCAATCGACCGCGCCGCCGAACTTCCGCTTCCCGGGTGGTAAACACGGACGAACAGAAAAACCGCCCGCTATAGGCGTGCCGCTCGGTCGCCACCGGCTGCATCATGGGCGGGCGTCGAGCCAGGATCGGACGCGGCTCGAAGTCGGCCAGGTTCGGATCGTTGTAGAGCAGTTCGAGTCGCTTGCTCGACGGGTCGAATAAATACAGGCCCAAGTCGACCTCTTCCCGCTGCGACACCTTGAGCGTCGACGCACACAAGATCCGCCCGTCGGGCAAGGGGAACGGCGTGGTGTAGGCTCGCGTTTGGTTGTCCGGCGTGAGGATCTCTTCCGTGTCGCGGCGCGGTCCGATCTTTGCCAGCCCGCCCTGGGTGACCACCACGATTCCTTGTCCGAAGGGTAACGGTTGCGGCTGCGTCATCCGCAACACGCGATGCGTCAACGGCGCTTCCTGGCCGTCGGCCGGAGTGCGCGGGCCATGGTTCAAGTCACGCCAAAACACACGACGTTCCGGACCGTAAAGCACCATATCTTTCGTGCCGTCCGGATGCATGGCGTGCAAGGTCAGTTCCGTCTTGTTGCGCGAATAGAAAACCTCCAACCGGCTCATCGCGATCCGTCCGTCGTGAAGCACGGTCGGCTCGTTGTCGCGGCCGATGTTCGTGGCTATCGGGTGCATGTCGCCACCCTCGGCCTCCATGACATACAAGGCCGTACACGGATAGCCGTGATACTCGTCGCGAATGCCGCTACGGCTCGAGGCGAAGACGATCCGCCCGTCGGGCAAGTAGGTCGGGCCCACGTCGTGATAAGGGCCAAAGGTCAATTGCTTTAGTCCCGACCCATCGACGTTGATCCGCCAGACGTGCCACCAGGGATCGGCCTGGCCGCGGTGCGAAAAGAGCACATGCGTCGCATCCCAAGAGACCTCCACATCGGCCACGTAACCGTCGGCAAAGGTCGTCAACGGCCGGACCTGCCCGTCGGGGCGCGGCGGGTGCAGCAGAACAAGATTCCGGCCCGGCCGATACGTGGGCCCCGAGTCGGTCACTACGTAAGTCTGCCGCCACCGATCGGCCTGCTCGACCGTGCCGATTGTGTTGGGGATGTTGTTGCTGCCCTGGATGAAAACGATGGCCTGTAGACTTTCTTGTTTGCTGGTTGCAGGCGCCTGGTGCGTTTCACGCACCCTACGAGTAGTTTGGTGCGTTTCACTGCGGATTCCACGTTGTTGCAGCGCGTCGCGTGCCACATGTCGAATGGAGTGGAAGGAATGTTCGACGGCCGCCTTGCGCAGCGCCTGCAAAGCCCGTTCGTTGCCCAGGTCGACCAGTGCTTCGGCCGCCGCGCGACGCACTTCCAGCACGGATCGTTCATCGTCGAGGACCTTGACCAGCAAGTCGGTATGCTCATCGGCCCCGAGTAAGCCCAGCGCGCGGACCAATCCCTCGCGCCACCTTGGGGCGGGATCGTTGTATTCCTCGTCCTTGAACGTGACGCTGTACCCGAAGTCGGCCTCGGCCTTGGCTTCGGCTAGGAGTCGGGCCACCGGCTCGATGGCCCGGCGATCCCCGAGCCAACCGATCGCCTTGGCCGCGTTGAGTCGCACCCAACCGTCCTTGTGCCCGAGCAACGGCAGCAGCCGCGGCAGATCTTCCTTCTCGATACACACGCACGGCAGCCAACTGGCGATCTGCCTTGGCGGCAACTGGGACCATGCCATGGAATCGTCCGGCGCCGGTACGCGACGCGGCTGGCCGAGCTGCATGAAAGCTTGCTCGGATGCCTCCTGCCGCAAGCCGGCCTGCTCGAGAAGGTATCGCGTCAGCCGGTGGCCCACTTCCGGTTCGTAGAGCATGAACGTGTCGTGATCGCCCGGCAGGTTGGCCATGATTTGCGGAGCGATCCTCCGCAGTGCATCGAGATCATCCAGCGGCAATCGGCACAAGGCGTAGGCGATCCAGTAGGGCGTCTCCAGCATCCGGTCCTCGCTGGGGAATCCCATCTTGTCGTCGGCCGGCACATCCTTGGGGTCGAGGCCTTGCAGGTCCTTGCCGTAGCGAGTATAGGCACGGATCAACGCCCCAACAGCCCGACGGTCGCCAAATTCACCCAAAGCGGCCGCCGCGTGACGGGCCCAAAACGGATCCTCCAACAGGCCAATCAGGTACTCCAACCCAACTTCTTCCCGCAGTCGGCCCAGCGAGCGAATCCCGGCCCGACCGGCCGCTCGACAGAGCTCGACCTTGCTGGGCACGGGTCCGAGCACGTTGATGATCCTTTCGCTGGCCCCATTGTCGCCCAACACACCCAAGGCACGCAGCCCGCGCTCTTGCCGCCAAAATCGATCGGTTGAAAGAAGTTTCTCGTCCGGCCGCAACGCGTCGGTGTCGATCTCGAAAAACGTCGTCGGATAGGTCGCCTTGACCGAGCCGAAGCTGGTGATGCGAAGGTAACGCGCCTTGCGCGACGGGAACTCGACGACCAACTCGACCGGCGTGACGCCTTTCTCGCGGCGCACCGGGTCGAACGTCCGGTTGTCCAGACTAGTGGACACCTCGTATTCCGTCATCACGAACCCGGGCCCATACTGATGCACGACCACGCGCGAGACGTCTCTCGGGCGGCCCAAGTCGAGTGTGCACCATTGCGGCGTCGGCACGTTTTTCGTCTGCCAATAGGCGGGCCCAACGCGGCCGTCCAGCAGCACGTCGGCCGGACCTCGGTAGGTTGTCGAAGCAAGCATCCGCACTCCGCCCGACGAACCGCCCAATAGATCTAGGACCTCGCCGGGCGTTTCGTTTGGTCGTACAGCGGCCCACCATTGCCGCCAGCGTTGGGCCTGTTCGCGTCGCGTATTGGCGACCGCATCGAAGGGAAACTCCATTCCGGTCAGGTTGGTCAGCGCCACATGGGCCGCCTGCCGCGTCAGCCAGTCATCATCCCCCAAGGCCGCCAGCAGCCGTGGCACGGCCTTTCGCCCGCCGCACCAGCCCAAGGCCATGGCTGCCTGCCGCCTCACTTCCGCCACGTCATCCGCAAGGCACGCGATCAGCGACTCTTCCGCCCGATAGGCCCTTAAGAATCCCAGGGCTTCGACTGCCCGAGCACGCACCTCGGGCGAACCGTCCGCCAGCTTCTGAACGTTCGCATCGACTTGCAAGTCGTAAGGCCCGACGGTCGCCAAGAGAGGGCTTGCCGCACATACAACGAGAAGGGTGCCAAGGGTGCTTGCCGGCCCAACGGCGGCGCGTCGTTGATGCGGACGTTTATGTGGTGTCATGGTCGCCGACGGAGTGCGACAGAACCCGGT
>CAYYOX010000273.1:0-8525 GCA_964473065.1 uncultured Planctomycetaceae bacterium
GCTTTATGGCTTCTGTATGGATACTCATGATGCGAAAAAGCGGACGATTCCGCAGCAGGCCGAGATGCTTCGGGAGTTGGGATTCGATGGGGTCGGGTATCCGCTTTGGCTGGGTGAGAATCTCGAAAAGAATCTGGCTATTCTCGATAAGGCCGAGCTGCCCGTGTATCATCTGTTCGTGTCGGTCAACGTGAAGCCCGGTGCCCAGCCGTTCGACCCGCGGGTTCCCGCGGCTATCCGTAAACTCAAAGGGCGGCCGGTGACGGTCACTCTCTTGCTGCAAGGTCTTCCGCCGGGGGATCCTAAGGGCGAAGAACAGGCCGTGAAGATTCTGCGTCAGCTCGGCGACATCGCGGCCGAGGCCGACGTGCGGATCTCGATCTATCACCACACGGGCGACTGGACGCAGAGCATGTTGCACGCGATCGAGGTGATCAAGAAGGCCGACCATCCGCGGGTAGGCGTGAACTTCAACCTCTGCCACTGGCTGATGATCGACGGTGACAAAGACTACCGGCCCGTGCTGCGCGAGAACGCCGCGAAGATCTTCGCCGTAACGATCGGCGGGGCGACGATCGGCTCGAAAACCTGGACCAACGGACTGATCCAGCCGCTGGACAAGGGCGACTTCGACAACCAAGAGCTCCTGGCCCTACTGAAAGAGATCGGCTACGACGGCCCCATCGGCCTAATGTGCTACGGCATCGGCGGCGACGCCCGAGAACACCTTAAACGCTCCATCGATGTGTGGAACTCCTGGAAGAAGTAGGCCGTAGTTTACACTGCTTAGCGGCCGGGCTTGCCCGGCGTTTTTCAAAGGGGAAAAGATGATCCATCGCAAGACAACATCAGCGTTATGTTGGCTGCTTCTCAGCATCTGCACCACACCAACCCTGGCCGCCGAACGCTTCACCGGTCCCTGGAATCTCGACGACCTGAAGAAAGTGCCACAAGCCACGTGGGGCGAGAAATCCGGGCTGGTCCAAGAGGTCTACTTCCCGGGCGAACCGCTTGAGGGCAAGCCGACACAAGTCTTCGCCTACTATGCCCGGCCCGAGTCGGGCGACGGCCCGTTTCCCGGCATGGTTTTGGTGCACGGCGGCGGCGGGACCGCGTTTCCCGAATGGGCCACGCTTTGGGCCAAACGGGGCTATGCGGCATTGGCCTTGGACCTAAGCGGGTGCGGCCCGCAGCGGAAACGGTTGTCCGACGGGATGCCCGCGCTGGCTCACCACGAGATTTTCCGGCCCTATGACAACGACCAGGAAGCCCGGCGGATTTGGACCTATCACAGCATCGCGGGCATCATTCGAGGCCATTCGTTGCTGGCCTCCCGCGAAGAGGTCGACGCCGAGCGAACCGGGTTGACCGGGCTGAGTTGGGGTGGCTATATGACGTGCATCGCGGCTGGGTTGGACGATCGCTTCAAGGTGGCTGTGCCCGTCTATGGCTGTGGCTTCCTGCAGGAGAACAGCGCCTGGCTCGGCGCGTTCGAGACGCTGGGACCCGAGCAGACCAAGCGTTGGGTCGAGTATTACGATCCGTCGCGATACTTGCCCGGCGTCGGTTGCCCGATCCTGTTTCTCAACGGAACCAACGATTTCGCCTACCCGCTGGATAGCTACCGCAAGTCGTATCGACAGGTGCCCGGTCCGATCGATCTGAGCATCCAAGTTCGCATGCCGCACGGCCACGTCGCGGGCTGGACGCTGAAAGAAACGGGCCTCTACGTCGACAGCGTGCTAAGGGGCGGCGACCCCTTGGCGAAGATGGGGCCCATGAAGACCGCCGACGGCAAGGCGACCGCGTCGTTCAAGGCCATCGTGCCGATCGTCAAAGGACAGCTCCACTACACGACCGACACGGGCAAGTGGCAAGAGCGGATGTGGCATTCGGCCGATGCCCAGATCAACGACGGCGTCGTATCGGCCCAGTTGCCTTCACCGCGACCGATCGTGTATTATCTGAGCGTAACCGACCAGCGCGACGCACTAATCAGCACCCAACACGAGGAATTATAAAGCCGCGACCGTTGGTCGCGCCGAAATTCTTCGGAACTATCGATTTCCCCGCCGCCGGGGCGCGACCAACGGTCGCGGCTTTATACCACATCATTCACGGGAGAAACTAACCATGACGACTGAAGTTTCACGACGACGTTTCCTCGCGGCTGCCGGCACGGTGGCTGCTGTCTCGGCCGGAACCGGCGCTCTGGCGGCCGACTCCCAGCGGATCAAGATCCTGGCTATATGTTGCAGCCCGCGTAAAGGTAAAACGACGGCCACGGCCTTGAAGGTATGCCTGGAAGCTGCAAAGGGCGTCGGACCGAACGTCGAGGTCGAACTGATCGAGTTGGCCGGGCTGGCGATTCCGGCCCAAGTGGCCGCCGGGATCAAGTTGCCCGACGGACACCCGGACGATTTCCCCGCGGTGGCCGAGAAGATTCTCGATCCTAAGGTAGCCGGCATCATCATCGGCACGCCGGTCTACTTCGGCAACATGACGGCGCTGTGCAAGGCGTTCCTCGACCGTGGCAACGCCTTCCGCGGCAACTTCGCGCTGAGCGACAAAGTGGGCGGCGTGGTGGCCGTGGCCGGCGGACGCAACGGCGGCCAGGAGTTGACCATCCGCTCGGTCCACGACAGTCTGCTCGGTCAGGCCATGATCATCGTCGGCGACGGCCCGCCCACCGGCCACTGGGGCGGAACCGTCTGGAGCGGCCATCCGGGCGGCGTGACCCAGGACGAATACGGCATGAAAACCGTGAAAAACCTAGGCCGCCGCGTGGCGGACATCGCTCTGCGGCTGCGCGGTTAACCATTTCACGAACATTGGCTACATCAAGCACGATCCGTAACCGATCGATAGTCCGCAAAAAACAAAGGAGACAAGCCATGACCCAATACGTTTGTTTTTTCAGTCGTTTGTGTGCGGGGATTCTCTTGACGGGCATCGTCCTGCTGTCGGCTGCCGTGTCGAAGGCGGATGAATCTGCAAAGCAGAGCCCCGAACGTGCTTTGGCCCGGCAGATTCTCAGTGCCACGGGCGTCCAGGGCGGCTTGATCGTTCAGCTCGGCTGCGGTGACGGCCGGCTGATTGGCACTCTGGGGCAAGGCGGTCCGCTGCTTGTTCAGGGGTTGGATACGCGTGCCGAGAATGTTCAGACCGCCCGCGAACATCTTCGGGAGATCGGACTGTGCGGGACCGTATCGGTCAATCAATTCGACGGAAAGCGGTTGCCCTACGTCGATAATCTGGTCAACCTGATCGTCTCGGAAGACCTCGGCGCGGTTTCGATGGGCGAGGTGATGCGTGTCCTGGCGCCCGAGGGTGTGGCGTACATCAAGAGTGGCGAACAGTGGGTTAAGACCGTCAAAGCCCGTCCCGTGGAAATCGACGAATGGACGCATTTTCTACACGATGCCACCAACAACGCGGTTTCCGCAGATTCCGTAGTCGGCCCCCCGAATCAATTTCAATGGGTCGGTGGACCAAAATGGGCTCGCAGCCACGATCATTTGGCCAGTGTCAGCGCCGTGGTGTCTTCCGGAGGACGCCTGTTCTACATCGTCGACGAAGCGCCGACGGCGGCGGTTGTCATGCATCCACAATGGCATCTCGTAGCCCGCGATGCGTTTAACGGCGTCATCCTCTGGAAACGTCCCATTCCGAAATGGCAATTCCACCTGCGGGGCTTTCGTAGTGGTCCGAGCGACCTCTGCAGGCGGCTGGTAGCGGCGGATGATCGTGTTTATGTAACGCTTGGAAACGACGCTCCCTTGAGCGCGCTGGATGCGGCAACCGGCGAAACGGTAATGGATTATGAAGGGACCGACGGCACGCTCGAAGTCGTTTATCGCAACGGCACGCTCTTCGTTGTGGTCGGCGATATCGAGGCGCAACTGGCTGCGGCCAAGGCGAAACGCCGCGGAGGGCATCCGGGCCTTACCGGCGTGCGGTCCCAGCGTCCCGCTTACCTGGAGGTTCCCCCGGCAAAGCGACTCCTGGCAATCGAGGCGAACTCCGGTCGCCTGCTGTGGAGCAAGGCCGACGCGGACACGGTCGAGTTGATGCCCAGCACGCTCGCGGTCGGCGATCGAGGCGTGTTTGTTCAAAACGCCGACGAGATCTTTTGTCTTGACGCGGAAAATGGCAACCTGATCTGGCGGACGGAGCGTACGGTAAGCCGCACCCGTCCCCCCTGGTCGGCTCCTACGCTGGTCGTTTACGGCGCCGTGATTCTCTCGGCCGACCGCGCCGTGGCGCAGCGGAAGACGCCGGCCGAAGATGATTCGCGAAAGGTGCAGTGGATCGTCGCCAGCGGGGGCGGGCAGGCGCCGCGGGGCGAGTTGATTGCCTTCTCGGCCGACACCGGCGAGCGACTCTGGAGCTGCCCGTGCCGAGAGGGTTACAACGCTCCGGTCGACGTGTTGGTGGCCGATGGGCTCGTGTGGAGCGGCGATCTCGTCGCGGCAAAGGATCCCGGCATCACGGTCGGCCGCGATCCCAAGACCGGTGAAGTCAAGCGAACGCGGCCGAAGGACAGCAAGTTCTTCACGATTGGCATGGCGCATCACCGTTGCTATCGAAATAAGGCGACCTGCCGCTATCTCGTGCTCGGACGCGCTGGTGCGGAGTTCGTCGACCTTTCCACGGGACAATCCGTCCCAAATCATTGGGCGCGAGGCGCGTGTCAATATGGCGTGATGCCATGCAACGGACTGCTCTACGCACCGCCGGATTCCTGTGCTTGCTTCATCACGGCCAAGCTCAGTGGGTTCAAGTGCCTTGCGCCGAAACGCAAAGGGACCCTAGCTGCAACATCGGACGAGAACCGTCTGCAGCGTGGACCGGCCTATGACCAAATTGCCGCCAACGAACCCCAACCCCAGGACGCCGAGGATTGGCCGACGTATCGTCACGACCTGCTGCGTAGCGGTTGCACGCCGACCACCGTACCCGTCGGATTACAGCCCGCCTGGCAAACCAAGCTGGGTGGCAAGCTCAGTAGCGTCGTGGTGGGCGAAGGCAAGCTGTTCGTGGCCCAAATCGATGCCCATACGGTTCATGCACTGCAACTCGACTCGGGCCGGCAGGCTTGGTCTTTCACGGCCGCAGCACGCGTCGACTCCCCGCCGACGATCTGGCAAGGGCGCGTGCTTTTTGGCTCGGCCGACGGGTGGGTTTACTGCCTGCGGGTAACTGACGGGGCCTTGGTATGGCGATTTCGTGCCGCGCCGGAAGATCTTCAGATCGTTGCCTACGGGCAACTCGAATCGGCCTGGCCCGTGCCGGGCAGTGTGTTGGTTCGCGATGGTATCGTCTATTGCGCCGCCGGTCGATCCTCCTATCTGGAAGGCGGAATTCGGCTCTGCCGGCTGGACGCCAAGACAGGGCAGATGCTCTCGGAGACACCCGTCGACCATCGTGATCCGCAGACCGGACATCAACGCAAGGGCGTGGTACGATACACCGCCATGCCGGGGGCGCTGCCGGATATTCTCTCCGGTGACGCGCAATCGGTCTATCTGCGGCACCTCCGTTTCGACCTGACGGGCAAGCCCCAGCCAGCCAACGTACCCCACTTGTTCAGCGCGGCCGGCTTCCGGGACGATTCCTGGTGGCACCGCACCTATTGGCAGTTGGGAACTACCATGGGCACGGACTACGGCGGATGGCCCAACGTCGGCAATCGAGTGCCGGCAGGCCGGCTCTTGGCGTACGACAAGTCGTCGGTCTTCGGGTTCGGCCGAAACCACTACATCCACCATGGGGCCCATATCGGAATCGATGGGGCCACGATCTTCCACTTCCGGGAGAAGCTGGATGCCCCGTGGCGGTTCACCCACTATCAACTCTTTGCCATGGATCGCGATCAGCCGAGCGAGGTGCAAGGCCAAGCCAAGCCACAGAAGCAATATCGCTGGACTCTGAAGCTACCGATTCTGGTTCGAGGGATGGTCCTGGCCCAAGACACGCTCTTTGTGGCCGGGTTGCCCGACTTGTTGAAGGCCAACGATCCGGCCGCCGCTTGGAACGGCCAACAAGGCGGGACGCTTCTGGCGATCGCAAGCGCCGACGGGAAGCAGTTGGCCGAGTTCCCACTTCAGAGCCCACCGGTCTTCGACGGCATGGTGGCCGCCGCCGGACGTCTCTATCTGGCAACAACCAACGGCAGCGTGCTGTGCCTGGCCAGCCAGTAGTCGAAACACACACATCCCGCACCGAAGAAGATTGCCATGCCGTTGTGCTCGAAACAATGGGTGGTTATGTGGATGTCAATATCGAACCTGTCCCGTTTTTCGTCCCGTCCGCGTCGGGAACATTCACGTATAGATCGTCGCCCTGGTGCACTTTATAGTCGAACTGCTCGGGCGTTCTACCGACATCGATCCAGTTTCACTTTCGTGCCGAATTGTCAAAGAACCGCGTTTCCCGCCTATTCACGGCCTGACGCCAAAGCGCCCCCCTCCTGTCACGGCGGCTAGAAGTCAACCGACGAACTGCATGGCCTAGAACCCACCGATGTACCGAATTGTCTTCTCGCAAAAGGTCGCCAGCTCGTCTTCGTTTGGAACGGCTGCGTCATAGCCAGATGGATTCGTTTTGTGATGAAACAGTTTCGAGAAGTCGTTGATATTTGCCAGTTCGTTTAGCGGCTGTCCGTGCATCGATTCGAGAGGGCTTCCCGCAGATGCACCTCGAATCTTTTCGATAAGTTGACCCAACCACTGTCCTTCCGGGAACTCGGTAGGAAATCGGACGCGGAGGTACCCTTCGAGCACGGGTCGAATCTTCCGGGCAACATCCTTAGGTTGTCCCTGGCTTCTATGCACGTAGGCTTGCAGGTCAAAGTAGTCCTGAGCGTAGTCGCTTCGCGTTGCTGCCTCGATGTCCCATTCAGCAATTGTCGCCTCATCCCGCCGCACCCTTGAGAGTTGGAGCGTCCGCGTCGATGCCGAATTGTGATTGTCCCAGATGAGTTTCAAGAAGTGCGGGTCGTGCGACATGACCACGACCTGTTTGCAGTCCCGTACCTTGTCCGAGATTAGCTGTTGCGTTCTGGTTCGCCGGAACCGGTCCTGACTCGTGAAGGGGTCATCGAAAATGACCACCGCGTCTTTGTAGCTGGCGTCTTGTTCAAGCTGAGCAAGGAAGAACGCCAGTGCTAACGTGCTCCGATCGCCCGCACTCAATGTGCAACCGAATCGAGGCTGACCTCTCGGGTCAGCCGGGTCTCCCACGGCAACGCGTTGATTCTTGATGACGATGTCGAAAGTCGAACTTGCCTGTCCGCCGACATACTGCGGACTGATGTCCCCGAGCTGAAATGACGCACCGAACTCGCCTAGTAGCTCGTTGATGCGGTCCTTATAGCTGGCAAAGATGTTCTTCGAGTAGGCATCAAGCTTTTCACGAGCCTTGCCCTTTGCCGCCTCTGTATCGCTCTTCTTCGTGACCGTTGCTTGATAGTCTTTGCACTTCGCATCAGCTCCTGGTTCGTGCCGAGCCTTCGCTGCTTGCAGGAGCCCAAACTCCCTTTTCTTGTCGGCAAGATTCCCGCCTGATGCAAGCTTCTTCCGTTCTTCAATGAGCTTATTCGCCTCTACGACTGCCGCGTTGTACCGCTGAACGGCCTGCGTGACTTCTACCATCTTCTCCTCGGCCTGCTCGAATTCCTCGCTCACTGTCACGTTCTCAAGGGGTGCCTTTACCTTCCTGTCAATATCGGCGTTGGCCACCTTCCCAAGACTTCTGACGGTTGCCTGCCAATCAACTTCCTCTATGATTTCTGGCCTTTGCTGTAGGTCAACGAAGGCTTCCCAAAACTCGACAAGGCCCTCATTGCTCTGAATCACGTTCTCGATGCGTTGAATCTCGGCGTCACCAAAAGCACGGTCGGTTAGACGAGCCATACCGGCAATTTCTGCCTTGAATACGTTGTATTGGTCGCTGAAGTAGTTTCGGTATGCGGTCACCAGTTCCAACCCAGCCGTCGGCCGCCCACAAAACGGACACGCCTCGTCCGTCATGTTCTCCAAACCTTCGGAGACCCACCCCTCGGTCGCTCCTGAGGTGTGCTGTTGCAGATGCGTTTTCAATGTCGATTCAGCATCCGCTGACACGTCTTCCAGCGTCTTCTTGAGCAACTCCTTGTAGCCATTGGGGACTTGCGGCAAGGTCACTTCCGCAAGCTTGGCCTTGGCCTTAATCTCCGCCGCCTTGCTTAGCGAAGCGATTTCTGTCTCAGAGGCCGCTACATCTGTCTCAATGTTTGGGTTCTTCGTACACGCCAAGAACTGGTCTAACGTCACGCCCTTTGGAACGACTTTTTCGACTTCTGCTTTGAGAGCCCTCAACTCTTTTGCTAGCTGTCTACTCTCTGCATCGAGGTCCGCGACTTTCTGGTTGAGCGTGACCCCCTGTCTGCCGACAATCACTCGGTGCAGATTCTTTTTGTGCTCGTGAGCAACGTGGTCGCCCGCATACACGTTCTCGTGTACGAAGCCTGAATCGAACACCAC
>CAYYOX010000274.1:0-2456 GCA_964473065.1 uncultured Planctomycetaceae bacterium
CAGACAAAACGTAACAAACATCAAGCGACGAGCAATGGGGCGTTTCATAAGAGTGTTTCCGTATGTTCACGACGAAAATCGTCGGTCGCGTATACGATCCTTTCCTGTTTTGGATGATTCTTGTTAGATTATGGAATGAAGCCAGACTCACTCGTCGGTCAAGGTGATATCCACAGCCGGCTTCTTGTACTGCTTGTTTGCGATATACGACTTGGTATCGTCTACCATCTGCTGCGTGATGGTGTAATTGTATTTGCGATAATCATTCACCGTGATCGATCCGACCCAGAAAAACCCCCACTTGTCAAAGAAGTCCGTCAGATCCAACTCGGTCACGTCGCAGCAGATCTTGACGAACTCGAACTGGTTGCGGATCGACTCGTTTCCACGACCTGCACTCGGGCAGCACCGCATCTTCTCCATCACGTCGGCATAGAAATCGGGCTTGCCGTTTTGCGAGAAATGAAGATGGAGTTGCCAAAAAGGGACCAGGCGGTCGAATACATTCCCCACGGCCAGAAACGACTTTTTGGGGCTGGCCTCGATAATGGTCTTGCGTGCCGAAGCATAGTTCTTCTGCGCCTTCAGCCGGCTCCTGTTGCCCATCTTGCCGACGGTATAAAGCGAGAAGATGTTATTGCTCACTTCGGTCATGCCACCCCAGGTCATTTGTCGCATTTGCAGCGCGTGCCCCACCTCGTGGCAAAAACCCCAGCAGGGGTCGCCGACAATCACCACGCTCGGGTCGGCCACCATGCGCATGGTGCCTTTGTTACCCAGGTAGGCCACGCCGTCTCCATCGCGGAACATGTAGTAGTTGAAGTTCACGCGAGCCAGGATGCGATTCTTGGGCACCTTCTCATACTTCACCAATCCCATCAGGCTGTAGTGATGATGGAGCATCGTATCGTAGTTGTTGATCAGTTCCACGCCCTTGCCGCGGGTGTAGACGTTAAACCACTCGACCGGATAGGCGACCTGGATATGCTTACCCCGCGCATCCAGGACGGGGCTCACCGCACTATCCAGCAGGCGGTCCCAGTCGGCGTTGGTATGCTTCGAGATATCAAAAAAACCGTTCACTTTGCCGGTGGGAAAGTGAACGGATACCTTGGGCGCCTTTTCGGCATCGTCGTCGAAATAACTCACATACACATTGCCGCCGTTGTTTACGTGGATCACATTCGGACCCTCGTTCAGTTCGATCTTCTGCTTATGCAATCCCCATCCGTTAGGATCCTTTGTGGGATTGATTCCTTCGGCCGGCTTGCGCATCCAGTTCGGAATCAGCAGCGAAAGCTGCTTGCCCTCGGTAGGTCCCACGAATACCACGTTTTCACCCGCGTCCAGATAGATACCGGTAATGTTTTCGTAGCGGCTGAAGCCATTGCCCAGTTTCAAGACTTTTCTCAATTCGCCGGGCGAAGGATAGGCCTCGTAGCTGGCCGCTCGGTATGTCTTGTCATACGTTTCGTCGAGCATTCCGGCTGCCACCGTCTGGAGCAACTCGCTCTTGAAGCCGTCCAGGTCTTCCGACTGCACGTTCGTCTTCACCTGACTGCAACTGGCATCGGTAAAGAACGCCATGTCGGCCTTTAACGCCTCGATATCGGCCGCGTCCCCAAACGCAGTCAGCGACCACAATAAGAACGAAACAGAGAGAATAAATGTCTTCATGTTCGGAGAATCCTTCTGAGGTAATTGTCCGCTGAACGATACGAGATATATTCTCGCCAAAGCTGTTTGTGTTGTCAAGAATGGGCGAACTCAGGCCAGGAGGTATGCAAAGTCGGTTTTGTGGAGTGGAAAAAGGGGACTGGCTCCGAGCATCAGTAGATGCTAAACCCACCGGAAATCTTCCCGGCTCGGTGCCTGTCCCCCTTTTCCACGGTGCCCCAGTGTCGTCGCCCGAAAATGGGGACAGGCACCGTCGGCGCCATGAATCACCACTGCAATACCGTGTGTCGACGGAGCCAGTCCCCGTTTTCGGGCTCCCGCATGATGGTTCGGCAACTTTGCAGATCTCCTGGACCCCAGGCAAGCTATTCCCCATAGGTGGCATTGCGCCGTGGTAGCCGGTCAGACCAATTTCCGCAGCCCTTCGAGCAGTTGGTCGATCATCTCTTGCGTGTGCGTGGCGAAGACGGCCACTCGCAGCGCACCCTCGGGTCCCAGGCCGGAATAGGACGCCATGTGGGCGATCACGGTGCCTTGCTGCATCAGCGTGGTCTGAATGCGTTTCATGTTCTGCGCATCGCCGATCGGAAGACAGATGATCGGGGCCGGCGTGTCGTCGACCTCGAGGCCCAGCCCGCGCAGGCCGGACTTTACCGCCGCGACGTTTTCCCGCAGTCGCGTCCGCATCTCCGGTTCCTCTGGGATAAGCTGCAGCGCCCGGGCCGGTGCGGCGGCGGCCGGCATCGGCGGGTCACGGGCGCGCCGATAGTAGGGCGCTG
>CAYYOX010000274.1:2466-8523 GCA_964473065.1 uncultured Planctomycetaceae bacterium
CTTAAGCTCTTCAGGTACAAACCAACAACCCTCAAACGACGAGCAACCGCGCATTTCATGGGAGGTTCCCTGTGGGTTAATGGCTTAGGCGCCGGGTTCTTGTTGTAGGGTGGGTCGAGGAACGATGACCCACGCGAGGGATAATGACGAAGCACGAATGAAGGAAACGTCATTTAGTGCTGCGTGGGTCTTCGTTCCTCGACCCACCCTACACATCCCCAAAGTACGCAGTATAGAGGATTCCGCAGCGATGTGCAATCTGCCGTCCTCAGACCAGGTTTCGCAGCCCTTCGAGCAATTGGTCGATCATTTTTTGCGTGTGCGTGGCGAAAACGGCCACCCGCAACGCACCCTCGGGGCCTAGGCCGGAATAGGACGCCATGTGGGCGATCACGACGCCCTGCTGCATCAAATCGGTCTGAATGCGTTTCATGTTTTCCGCATCGCCGATCGGAAGGCAGATGATCGGGGCCGGCGTGTCGTCGACCTCGAGACCCAGCCCGCGCAGGCCGGTCTTTACCGCCGCGACGTTTTCCCGCAGTCGCGTCCGCATCTCCGGGTTGTCTTGAATGAGCTCCAACGCACGGGCCGTGGCGGCGGCGGCCGGGATCGGCGGGGCACTGGCGCCGCGATAGTAGGGCGACGTGGCCTTGAGTTGTGCGATGAACGCCGCGGAGCCGGGGATGATCCCGCCATAGCCGCCGACCGCCTTGCTTAATGTGCCGGAGAAGAACAGGCGAGGGCCGTCGATGTCGCCAGTTGTATTTGCCCCGGACAAACCGGCGTGCTCGAACGTCCCGTGCCCGTGTTCGCCCAGCGTGCCCACCGCATGGGCATCGTCCACCGCGAGTGCCGCGCCGGGATAGTCGGCCAAGACCCGATGGTAGTCGGCCGCCGGGGCAATCGCGCCGCGGGCGGCAAAGACGCCGTCGCTCATTACCAACGGCCGGGCCGACGGCTTCAACTCTCTCTTCAGCGTCGCGGCCAGATCCTCCGCATCGCGGTGCCGGAACCGATGCACGGGCCGACCGCTCAGCCGGGCCGCCTCGAACACGCAGTAGTGCGACAGCTCGTCGACGAACACCGCGTCGAACGTGTCTTCCAGGGCCAATATCAGAATGTGATTGCCGACATAGCCGGTCGAAAAGTAGATCGAGTCGTCCGCGTCGAAGAACCGGGCCGCCTGCCGCTCGACGTCGAGCACGGGCGGCGTATTGCCAAACCCGGTCCGCGACGTCGCGCTACCGATGCCGTACTGCCGCATCGCCTCGCACCCGGCCTCGATCACCGCGGGATGCCCCTGCAATCCAAGATAACCGGTCCCCACAAAGTAGACATATCGCCGCCCATCGATCACCGTCTGAGCCCCGGGCGGGCTTTGCATTATGTGCATGGTCATGTGGAGGCCTCGTCCTACAACGCCTCGCAAACCAAATCGCCGACCTCTTGGGTGCTGTAGCCCATTCGTCCGGCGGACTGGCTTTTCATCTTGGTGCCGGTCACGGTTTGGATGGCTTGGATGATGCGCCCGGCCGCCTTGGCGTGGCCGGCCTGATCGAACAACATGCCTACCGCCGCGATCGTGGCGATCGGGTTGATTACGCTCTTGCCGGTATACTTCGGCGCGCTGCCGCCCATCGGCTCGAACATGCTGGTGCCGCCCGGGTCGGGGTTGATGTTTCCGCCGGCCGCCACGCCCATGCCGCCTTGGATGATGCCGGCCAGGTCGGTGATGATGTCGCCGAACATGTTCGTGGTCACGATCACGTCGTAGAAGTCCGGGTTCTTCACCATCCACATACAGCAGGCGTCGACGTGGTTGTAGTTGGTTTCGATGTCGGGATATTCCTTGGCCACGTCCTGGAACGTGCGATCCCACAGGTCGTGTCCGAACGTCAGCACGTTCGTCTTGGCTACCAAGGTGAGGAGTTTCTTCTGGTTCCGTTTGCGCGTATACTCGAAGGCCCAGCGGATACAGCGTTCGCAACCCTTGCGAGTGTAGATGGCCGTTTGGATGGCCACTTCGTCGGCCGTGCCCTTCTTCAGAAACCCACCGGAGCCGGCGTACATGTCTTCGGTGTTCTCGCGAACCACCACGAAGTCAATGTCCTCGGGACCTCGGCCGGCCAACGGGGTCTCTACGCCCGGGAAGAGCTTCACGGGCCGAAGGTTGATGTATTGGTCGAACTGGAATCGCAACTCCAACAGCAGGCCCCGTTCGAGGATGCCGGGGGCCACGTCGGGATGACCAATCGCGCCGAGCAGGATCGAGTCGAACTTGCGAAGCTCGTCGACGGCGCCCTCGGGCAGGGTCTCGCCCGTCTTCAGGTACCGATCTCCGCCTAAGTCGAAGTCCTGCAATTCGTACTTGATGCCTTCGAGGTCCGCGACGGCCTTGAGGACCTTCACGCCCTCGGCCACTACTTCCGGTCCGGTGCCGTCGCCGCCGATGACGGCCACTTTCAGTGTGTCGCTGCTGCTCACGTTTCTGCTTCCCATCGAGTAAAAAGAGGTTGAAAACTACCCGCCACGCGGGCTCACGCATCCAGAACCGCCCATTTTACCAATCCGGCGACCGGGCCACAAGTTCCCAGCTTGGCTATTCAGGAGATTTGCAAAGTCCGGTATGGGTAGAGATTGATAGGAGGGTGGCTGGTGGCTGAGCGCAGCGAAGCCCCAGGAAAATTGGTCCTGGGGCACCGCTGCGCTTTGCCCCAGCCACCCCTTTCTGGCGATTCCCTGACTTTGCCGTTTCCCAGCTTGGCTATTTGGCGCGTCTTATTGCGACCAAATCCCTCGCCTGGCGGCCCGGGCTTCGGCCTCGGCACGAGAGAAGCGATCTTTCATCTCCTGGGAATACCGGTATTTCATCTCGGCGACCGCCAGCCCGGCACGCAGCAACTCTTCCTCCAGCAGGCGATCGCCCGCCCAGACATGTGCCAAGAATCGCCCGTACTTGTCCTGACGCGGCCCGTCATAACTCAGCCGAACCGAATCGTTTCCGTCGGCGACGAACGCGCGGGTGAATTCCGTGGCCTCGGGTCCCCAAGGTTCGACCGGGTGATTGGGTTTGACCGTTTCGGGCGTGTCGGCCCCGATCAGCCGAATGCGACACTGGTTCGCCAGCACGAGCGTATCGCCGTCGACGACCCGCAGCACGCGGTAGTTCCCCGGCTCGAGCAGTTCCGGCTGGATCTGCAACCAGTAGAGCAATGCCAACGCCGCGATGGCAAGAAGCCACACGATGACTTGGCGTTCTCGGCGAGTGTGCTGACGTCCGCGGCGTCTAATTCGAGCCATGGCAAAAGCGCGTGTTAAGCTACTTGGGAGAGTGTAGGGTGGGTCGAGGAACGAAGACCCACGCCTCAAGAAAACACACAGGGCGCCTCCGCGTGGGTCTTCGTTCCTCGACCCACCCTACGAAGATTCTCCGAATCACTAAATGCTACTTAGGAATGGTCCGGTTGCGAGAAATGCACGATTCGCTCAGTTCTCGCTGAAACCGAAGGCCTTGATGCGTTCTCGCCCCAGCGGGTTCTCTACGAATTTTCTGCGACACTCGGGGCAAAGATCGAAGCGCAGTTGTTGGTAGACATCGTCCCCGAGTTGGTCGTCTTCGATGTCTTCCAGGCGTTCGAGGATCTCCTGGATCTCCTGCAGATGGTCGCGGTCGCTCTGGTCTTCTTCAGCGGCCATCGGATCCAGCGCCGCGTGGATTTCCATCTTCACGACATAACGCAGATCATCCTGGGGATCGAGATCCCGTTTGCAAAGATCGCACGAGTAACGAATCATCAGCCCGCTCCCCTCTTGTTGAATGTCGACCACTAGCCGGATCGGAACGTTCGGGACACACCCGATACCATCATCCTAATGCCTGCGCGGCAGCCATGGCAAGACGTGCTGGCGGATTTCTTTGAAATGCAGAGGCGCGCAGCTATAGGAACCTTCCCGATCCGCCCTGGGGCCTTGTCGAAGAGGCATTGTCGGATTGCCAGCAGCCACGGCGAGTTGCCCCGGCCTCTGCCATGACACCAAGGTGGGGTATGGATTGCCGCGTTTATCTATATTGCCGTGCTTTACTCGCTGATTCTGCGGTGGATTACCCAGATTACCATGCCGGCCAGGTTGGCGACCGCGCCGAGGATCGGCTATAATGCGAGTTAGTGGTCCGCTGAGAATAGTGGCGCACACAATCCTCGAAAGTTGCCGTTTTTTCAGCGGGCCAGTTTCGATCTTAGGTTCACCGACTCTTCCCGATCGGACGTTCATTTGGGAAGGGGGACTTTAGGGAGTGGTGAAGTGCGAAAGGCGCCGACGGCAATCTACCGTGGTTCCAGGGCACGCAGTCCGCGAAGGGCCCGCGCACGAAGAATCTCTATCGAGGCGAACCCTACTCCCATTCTCGTCGCCAGTCCGCTGCAGGCCAGCGTCCTGGTCTTGAATCGCGTTTACGTGGCGATCCATGTCGTCGGCGTGCGGCGTGCGATGGGCCTGTTGGTCGGCGATTCGGCCGAAGTGATTCATCTGGAAGAATTTCCCGCCACCAGCGAGATGGTCCGACAGACCCGTTTCGCCAATTACGATTTTCACGCATGGCGCGAGATGAGCCAGTTGCGCGTCGCCGCCAAGGGGCCTCACGAAGACTGGATCAAGTCGGTGAATTTCGAGATCCAGGTGCCGCGTGTGATCCGGCTGCTGTCGTTCGATCGGATGCCCCGACGGCAAGTTCATCTGAGTCGCCGCAGCGTCTTTGCCCGCGACGGCCATCTCTGTCAGTACTGCGGCCGGCATTTTGCGGCCCATCAATTGAGCTTGGACCACGTCCTACCGCGAAGTCGCGGCGGCAAAACGATCTGGGAGAACATCGTCTGTTCGTGCCTGAAGTGCAACATCAAGAAAGGCGGCCGCACGCCCAAGGAAGCCAGGATGAAACTCGTCCAACCGCCTCGTCGCCCCAAGCGAAATCCGGTCCTCGCCCAAAAGCTCGAAAACCCGAGTTATCACGCCTGGAGAATCTGGCTCGACGGCGTACATTGCGACTTAGGCGGAAGACTCTGAGTGGCGTTTCGAGTATCGGGGTCGAGCTTCCCGGCCTCGCAAGGGGCTGCAAATCGAATCGATCCGTGTTACACTCGGTTTGTGTTATGCTCTTGAACTGCATGGTCGCTGAAGCGACCAGCCCCAGAAGCTTTTGACATCATGAAACTTGCTTATAGTTCCAATGCTTATCTGCAATTCCCTATCGAGGAGACCATCCGTCGGATCGCCGGACTGGGTTATGCCGGGCTGGAGCTTTTGGCCGATGTGCCGCACGCCTGGCCGGCCGGGTTGCTTCAGGAGTCGAAGCAAGCGATCCGCGATTGTCTCGATGAGCACGAGTTGAAGATCGCCAACGTCAATGGCTTCATGATGAACGCCGTGGCCGATCCGCGGCAGCCCTATTGGCATCCTTCGTGGATCGAGCCGGATCCGCACTATCGGGCCGTCCGCCGCGAGCATACCAAGCGAGCCCTGCAACTTGCCAAGGAGCTCGGCGCCCCGTCGATCCAAACCGAGCCCGGCGGGCCGCTTCCCAACGGGCAATCGCGCAGAGCGGCCACCGATCTGTTCTACGACGAGATCATGCCGTGCATCGATCTGGCCGAGCGGCTAGAGGTTTATCTGCTGATCGAGCCGGAGCCGGGGCTGCTGATCGAAACCTTCGGGCAGTATCTCGAATTCGTCGAGCGGATCGATTCGCCGTGGGTCGGGCTGAACTTCGACATCGGCCATGCGTTCTGCGTGGGCGAGGACCCGCAAGACTGGGTCGCACGGATGGCGCCGCATACGAAGCACTACCATATCGAAGACATCGCCGCGTCGCGCGAGCACGCCCATCTGATCCCCGGCCAAGGCGCGATCGATCTGGCCGCCACGCTCGACGCCATTCGACAAACGGACTACGACGGCTGGATCACCGTCGAACTATACCCGTACATCGACGACCCCGACCGCGCGGGCCGGGAAGCCAAACAGCACCTTGAATCGCTATGACCGAGCACAACCGCCCATTAC
>CAYYOX010000275.1:0-1091 GCA_964473065.1 uncultured Planctomycetaceae bacterium
AGTGAAACATGAGCAGACGTGCGGCACGCCGTGCGGCACTCGAACGCTCTTGGCCACCGCATGGCTGAAACTGACGACCAGATCGACGTCGGCGGGAATCGGCAACCGTTCGGCCGCCGTCGGCATCAACGGCAGCAGCATCCGATAATGACGCCCCACGCCGGGAAACCGTTGCAGGAAACTGGTCGTGATCCGCATCCGCTCGATCGCCGCCGACGTGCTGCCGGGAACGTGCAGCAGGGTGAACAGTTGCGCGTCGGGGAACCGGCGGCAGAGCACTTCGAGGCATTTTTCGCCGCCTCGCATGCCGGTCAGCCAGTCGTGGATCAGGGCGATTTTCATGGAGGCAGACGGTTTTGGGTTGTTCGGTGCAAAGCCGCAAGCGGCTGGGGGTTATTGCACTTTCCAGGCTTCTAGCCCGCCGGCGGTTGAGATTAGTAGGACCGTGTTGCCGTCGATCTGGGCGGTGGCCAGGCCGGTTAGTTCGGCGCCGTGGTTGAAGTGATCGACCAGCGTGCCATCGGCGCCGAGGATGTGGATCGAACCGTCGGCCCCCGGCAGCAGCCATACGCCGGGCCCTTCGGTCGAAACGCGGCCCGAGATGACCGGCTCGATCGGTTTGCGCTGGGCGCCGAGGGGTAAGGGATATTTCCAAAGCAACTGGCCTTGTAGGTCCAGTCCGACGGCCACGTTCTCACCCTGTTTCGGTGCGGCGAGGCCCAGCCAGTCGAGCTTTCCGTCGCCACTGAGGTCGGCTGCCTTGATCCAATAGAGACTTTGGCCCGGCACGGGAACGTCTTCGAGCCGCTTTCCACCGGCGTCGAACAGGGCCAGGGAACCGGTCCTGTTGGAGCAGACCAGCCGACGCTGTCCTTGTGGGTCCGGTTCATCCAGTGCGATCTGCAGCACGTCGGTGACCGACCGATCGCCCCAAAGCCGTTGGCCTTCGAGCGAAACGTTTTGGATGCCCACCACGCCCCAGTAGCCGACAAGGGCCTCGATCGTCCCGTCGCCGTCCAGATCGCCAAGCTGTACGTCGGCGATGCCCGTGTGCGGATTCTCCAGGGCGTCCTCGGGATAACCTCGCCCGT
>CAYYOX010000275.1:1101-5668 GCA_964473065.1 uncultured Planctomycetaceae bacterium
CAGCAGATGGAACCGCTGCTGCGCGGTGGCCATGGCGATGAAATATCGCTTGCCATCGGCGCCGACGGCCGTCCGCAGCCCGCTGATGACTTCCGATTGCTCGGTATTCAGGAGATGAGTGCCGATCGTTTTTCCGTCGAGCCCGACCTCGGCGACCGATTTCCAGGCGTCGACGACCAGCAACCGCGGCGGACCGTCTGCGGTGGGAACGACCAGGATGTTGCCCGGGGCCTTGATATCTGCGTTCTCCCATAGGGGGCTAATGCGGAGCGTCTTCGGCGCCGAGCGCGGGGCGATGTCGGCTTGTGGTATCTCGATCGTCTCGCTTTGGGTGTTCGCGTTGGCTTGACCTTCCAAGGCCTGTTGGTAGGCCTGAAGTTCTTGTTGGTACATCCGCACGGGCTCTTGGTAGATGTCTTCGCCGGCAAGCAGTTGGTCGATTTTCTTCGGTAGCACGGTCGCCAACTCGGCGTTGACGCCGACCTCATAGTGTTGCACGACACCCTTAGCGTCGAGGATAAACATGGTGGGAATGTTCGTCGAATTGAAGACCGAGACCGTATGGCGTTGCGTGTCGCGCAGGATGGGCACGCCGACGGCCAGCTCACCGAAAGTATCGGTCAGGGCCTTGTTCGTGATTTCCGGCTGGTCGACGCTCACGGCGTAAAAGACGACTTGCGGATTGTCCTTGTAGGCCTGCCGGACCGTCTCCAAGTTGGGTAATCCCTTTCGGCACGGCTCACACCATGTGGCCCAGAAGTCGAAGACTACGATTTTTCCGGCCAAGGAATCGGGTGTGACCTCGTTGCCTTCCAGATCGACGAACGCGAACGGGGGAACCGTCCCGCCGAGCAACTGGGCCGGATGCGGCGGAATAAAAAACGGGACGAGTTGGGCGCCGGTGGGCGCCTCGAACTTGAAGGCCGTCGGGTCGATCGGGCCGTTGAACTGCGCGTTGTGGAAATCGGCCACTAGCGAAACACTGTCGACCGTTCCCTCTCGCGAGAGCAACTGCCGCAGTTCGCTGGTGGGAAACACGATCCGCCGCAAGGCCAACGACTTCTGATCGATCCAGAACACGGCAATCCCGTCCGCGCGGGTGACCTTGACCCGATAGTAGTTGCGACCGCCGATGTTCCCCGGCTCGCCGAGCACAACGCTGTCGGCGTCTTGCAAGAACACCTTGACCGGATCTTCGCCCAACAGCAACATCAATTGGGGCAACGGGCCGGCGAATCCGCCGCCGAGTGCCGAGGCCAGCACGCGATCGGAATAGATCGACTCGAAGGTCAACTCCTCGGGAGCGTCGACCTGAAGGACCTGATTCGGCAGGTCGCCGATGGCGGCTCGGAACTGTTGCCCGTCCGAGACGGCCATCGACTGGTAGGCCTCCAGGCGGATCTTGTTAGGGCGCTCGAAGGTTAGGGAGAACTTGGCCAACTCGTCGATCTGCCCTTCGGCGCGAGTGGCGACCAGACGCACGGTGCCGGCGTCGGCATAGGTGGAAGCCTGCTTGTAGACGCCCACCATCTTCCGCAGCAGTTCCTCGCCCGTGGCGGGGAGCTCGTCCGGCAGGTCGGCCTCCTTCGGCTCGGCCGGTGCTTCGGCCGCCGGTTTCGCTTCTTTCTCATCCGGCGCATCGCAGCCGGACACCGACAGCAGAAGCCCAAGGCAACATGCCGCGGCCAAGTGATGGGACAAGCGTCTCTCGCATAAAGTCATGAAACAATCCTTTGAACCTAGGTAACCTTGCTGGGTATATGTAGGGTGGGTCGAGGCACGAAGACCCACGCGTCAAGAAACGACGCAGGGTGCTTCCGCGTGGGTCTTCGTGCCTCGACCCACCCTACAACTCGACCCAACCTACAAGAAGTCCCAATTATTCGGAAAGTGGCGGTCCACGTAAAGCTCGACTTCTTGACCTTGGCAGGATTCGCCCGATAATGGATAGATTCTAAGTTCTGCTTGACTGAATCGCCAAAACCCCGCAGCTTCACATTATGCCTACCCTGCGATACGGAGAAAACTCGACTCTCAGCCTGGAATTGGCCGAGGCTGCGCCGCCGCTCCAGTGTGGCACGCCCCGGGGGGTGCCGATCGAAGATCTCTCGGCGGCGGTCGAGGCCGCGCTTCGGGATCCGCTGGAATATCCGCCGTTGGGTCGTTGTACCACGTCGGCAGATCAGGTCGTATTGGCCCTGGGTAATGGGGTTCCCGGGGCGGCGGAAATCACGGCCGCGGTGATTCGCGAGTTGGTCGAGGCCGGGGTGCAGCCGGACGGGATCACCGTCCTGCGACCCGACGGCGGGGACCAACTTTCCGAGCCCACGGCCGAAGATCTCTGTCGGCTGGTGCCTGAACCGATCCGAAGCCGCATCACCCTGTTCATTCACGATCCGACCGATCGAGAGCAATTGGGCTACCTGGCAGCCAGCGAGTCGGGCGATGCGATAATGCTGAACCGGGCGATCCACGGCGCCGATCTGGTCATGCCGATCGGCTGCCTGCGCGACACGTCGTCGGCCGGCTATTACGGCATCCTCGACGCAATCTTTCCGACCTTCTCCGATCAGAAAACCATGCAGCGATTCCGTTCGCCGGCTTCGCTTCAGACAGATGGCAAACGCAGGAAGTCGCTGGTCCGCGAGGTCGATCACGTGGGCTGGCTGCTGGGGATCACCTTCACGATCCAAATTGTGCCGGCGGCCGGCGATTCGATCTTGCACGTGCTGGCCGGTCAGACCGAGCCCGTGCGTCAACGGGGTGGCGAGCTCTTCCGGCAGGCCTGGTGCGACTGCCTGCCGGCGAGGACCAGCTTGGTGGTGGCCGGCATCGAAGGCTGTGGGCGAAAGCAGACGTGGCACGCTTTCGGTCGCGCGGTCGAGTCGGCCATGGCACTGGTCGAAGAGGGCGGCGCGATCGCCGTCTGTTGCGAGCTGGCCGAAGCGCCGGGCCCAGCCATCCAACGTCTGTTGGGCAGCCGCTCGCGCGACTCGGCCCTGCGAAAGATCCGCAAGGAGCGTCCGACCGATGCCCTGCCGGCGGCCCAGCTTGCCCGGGCATTGGACCACGCCAGGATCTACCTCCTGAGCCGGCTCGATCCGTCGCTGGTGGAAGGCCTGGAAATGATTCCCGTGGCCAAACCCGAGGAATTGACCCGGTTGGCCCGACAGCATGGCTCGGGCACACTGCTATCGAACGCAGCCCTAGCCAGTGTGAGTGTGGAAGAGGAATAGTAGCCGATGTCTGATCTGGCAAACACGATTGCCGAGAATGTTGCCCGAGTCCGGCAGCGGATCGCGGAGGCGGCCCGACGCGGCGGGCGATCGGCCGATGAGATCGCGCTGGTGGCGGTCACGAAGTATGTGGGGCCGGAGGAAATTCGTGCCGTCGTGGAGGCCGGGTGTTGTCAGTTGGGCGAGAGTCGGCCGCAACAGTTCTGGGACAAGGCCGATGCCGTGGCCGACTTGCCGGTCCGCTGGCACATGATCGGCCACTTGCAGCGTAACAAGATCCGCCGCACGCTGCCGCTTATCGAGATCCTCGAGTCGGCCGACAATCCGCGATTGATCGACGCAGTGGACCGGATCGCCGGCGAGCAATCGCTTCGCGTGCCCCTTCTGTTGGAGGTCAACATCTCGGGCGAGTCGGCCAAGCACGGCTTCGAGCCGGATCGGATCGAGCCCTACTTGGAAGAACTGGCCGCGTACAAGAACATCGAAGTTCGCGGTCTGATGGGGATGGCCGGTCTGGAAGGCGGCCCGGACGGCGCCCGGCGTGATTTTGCCGCCTTGCGCGAACTTCGCGATCGGCTGCGAACCAACTGTCCCGAGGGCGTTTGCCTGGACCAGTTGTCGATGGGGATGAGCCGGGATTTCGAGATCGCCATCGAAGAAGGCGCCACCATGGTTCGCGTTGGGTCGGCGCTCTACGAAGGGTTGCCACGATGATCGACCTGAAGCCGCACCCGGAAGGGACTATTCTGCCGGTCCGAGCCCAGCCGGGCGCCCGACGCAACGAGATCCGCGGCCCCCAGGATGGCGCGTTGAAGGTCTGCGTCACGCAATCGCCCGAGAAAGGGAAGGCCAACAAGGCCCTGATCGGGCTGCTGAGCAAGGAACTCTCGCTACGGAAATCCCAGTTCGAGCTGATCGCCGGCCAGACATCGCGGGAAAAGCAGTTTCTCGTCCGAGGAATCACCCCTGAAGAACTGGCCAAGCGACTGGGCCAAGCCGTGGGTTGACAACAGGTCTACCACGCCCAACAATGCGAGCCGTTACACACTTATGAACAATCCCGTTTAGCCGCCGCGGCCACGCGGTGTTTGATGCCCATTGAAAAAGGGGGAAAGATCATGATTGTCGGTGTGCCCAAAGAGATCAAACGTGACGAATATCGCGTGGGCCTGTTACCGGTGGGCGTCGAGGAACTGGTTCGGGCCGGGCATCAGGTCGTCGTCGAGGCCGGGGCCGGGCTGGGATCCGGGTTGCCCGACCATGATTACCTCAGGAATGGGGCCGAAATGGTCGCCGGGCCGGAAGAACTCTACGGCCAGGCAGAGATGATC
>CAYYOX010000275.1:5678-8512 GCA_964473065.1 uncultured Planctomycetaceae bacterium
CATGCGAAAGGAACGGCAGCCGGAGGAGATTGCCTGCCGGAGCAAGGGGCAAATTGTCTCCACCTATTTCCACTTCGCGGCCGCTCGGCAACTGACCCAAGGCGTGCTCGACTCGGGCTGCATTGCCGTGGCCTACGAAACGCTGGGCGACGGCCGGGGGCGATTGCCGCTGCTGACCCCTATGAGCGAAGTGGCCGGGCGAATGAGCATCCAGGAAGGGGCCAAGTACCTCGAACGTCCACAAATGGGTCGCGGGATCCTGCTCGGCGGCGTGCCGGGCGTCGAGCCGGCCCATATCACGATCCTCGGCGGCGGCGTGGTCGGTGCCAATGCGGCCAAGGTGGCCGCCGGGTTCGGGGCCCATATCGTGGTACTGGACATCGACATGGATCGGCTGCGGTACCTCGACGACATCATGCCCAAGAACGTTACGGCCCTGTTCAGCGACCGCCACACCATTCGCGAGCAACTCAAGCGGGCCGATCTGGTCGTCGGTTCCGTCTTGGTGCCCGGGGCCAAGGCGCCGCAGTTGGTCGAGAACGAAGACCTTCGGCTGATGAAGCCGGGCAGCGTGATCATCGACGTGGCCATCGACCAGGGCGGCTGCGTAGCCACCGCGCGGCCCACCACGCACAGCGATCCGACCTACATCGTCGACGAGGTGGTCCACTACTGCGTGACCAACATGCCAGGCGCGGTCGGGCGGACCAGCACGTTCGCGCTGTGCAACGTGACCTTACCCTGGGCCCTGCGGATCGCCAATCTCGGCCTGCTAGAAGCGGCCAAAACCCTGCCGCCGGTCGCCCGAGCGATCAACATCCACGAAGGCGAAGTCACCAATCAGGCCGTGGCCGAAACGTTCGAGATGCCGTACAGCAAGCGGTTCGAGTGTTAGCGGGAATGATTTGCAAGTGTGGTGCCGCTGGGCGGCGGGCTACTTCTGTACCGCAAAAATCTTTGTTTGCGGTGGCTTGTCGGCGGGCGGAAGTCCGATATAATTAGGAAGTTGGCAGGGAGGGCCACGCTTCAGAGGGGAGGTGGCTCCCCGCCGAAAAGTTTTTTGGGATTTTGTTCGATTTGCCCTTTGACAGGGATTCGCCAGGCCACTATACTCATAGATTCCCCGTGGGGGAGTAAGAGTTCGCCGAGTCAGTTAGACAGGAAACGAGTTCCCGAAATGCGGGAAAGTGTCTCCCGTCGAATTGGCGGCGAAGGGGTTCTCGCTGAGAGCCGAACTTCGATGTTCTTTGACAATTTGGTTGTGGTAACAAGTGGCATCTAATTTTCTTGAGTCGATTGGATGTGCTTCGGCACATCGAATTATTCTCAAGAGCGCATAGATACAAGCAATCGTTACAGGATCGACCCGGGATGTTGGGGCTGGGCAATTCATTGCCCAGTTTTAGCTGACTGGATCGGTCCAATTAGCGAATCATGTGAGTTCCTTGCTCGGAGTTAGTTTTTTGTAGAGTTATTAACTCAGCGGGAGCCTTGAATTCATGTGGTCAAGCTATTAAGAGCGCACGGGGGATGTCTTGGTGTTAGGAGGCTTTGAAGGGCGTGGAAGACTGCGATAAGCCCGGGGGAATTGTCAAACGAGTGTTGATTCCGGGATTCCTGAACTGGTCCGTGCTGAATTCATAGGTACGGGCGGCCAACGCGGTGAACTGAAACATCTAAGTAACCGCTGGAAAAGAAAGAAAAATCGGTTTCCCGAGTAGCGGCGAGCGAAACGGAAATAGCCCAAACCGCGGAGATTTTCTCTGCGGGGTTGTAGGGCTCTTCACATGGGAGTTACCAAGCTACCTGCTAGCAGAATCGTCTGGAAAGTCGAACCATAGAGGGTGACAGTCCTGTATGCGACAGCAGCGTAGCCTCCCGAGGGGTACCTGAGTAGGTCGGGTCACGTGGAACCCCGACTGAATCTACGGGGACCATCCCGTAAGGCTAAATACTCCCTGATGACCGATAGTGAACTCAGTATGGTGACTGAAAGATGGGAAGAACCCCTGCTAGGGGAGGATACTGAACCTGAAACCGTGTGCTTACAAGCGGTCGGAGCACTATGGCGAGCTTGCTCGCAATGTGTGACGGCGTGCCTTTTGCATAATGATCCGGCGAGTTACCGTCGTTGGCTTGGTTAAGGCCTTTCGGGCCGGAGCCAAAGGGAAACCGAGTCTTAATAGGGCGAATATGTCAGCGGTGGTAGACGCGAAACTGGGTGATCTACCCATGAGCAGGTTGAAGCGCGAGTTATATCGCGTGGAGGACCGAACCCACTTAGGTTGAAAACTGAGGGGATGACTTGTGGGGAGGAGTGAAAGTCTAATCAAACCCAGAGATAGCTCGTTCTCTCCGAAATAGCTTTAGGGCTAGCCTTGAGCCACTACGTACCGGGGGTAGAGATACTGAATCGGTTTGGAGCCCTTTCCGGGGTGTCCTGCTGAACCAAACTCCGAATACCGGTACGATTATCTCAGGAGTCAGTCCGCGAGGGATAAGCCTCGCGGTCAAGAGGGAAACAACCCAGACCGTCTGCTAAGGTCCCGAAGTTGATCTTAGTCACTAAGGAGGTTGAGTTGCTGAGACAGCCAGGATGTTGGCTTAGAAGCAGCCATCATTTAAAAAGTGCGTAACAGCTTACTGGTCGAGCAATTCTGCGCCGATAATGAACGGGAGTAAGTATTACACCGAAGCAGTAGATGTAGGAATTCTTCGGATGAACTACGTGGTAGGAGAGCGCTGGTGGACAGATACAAGCCATACCGTAAGGAGTGGTGTCGGGTCCATCAGGTGATTATGCCGGAATGAGTAACGATAAGGCAGGTGAGAAT
>CAYYOX010000276.1:0-8452 GCA_964473065.1 uncultured Planctomycetaceae bacterium
GGGTCGAGGAACGAAGACCCACGCGTCAACTGCACAGGACACCTACGCGCGTGGGTCTTCGTTCCTCGACCCACCCTACATATCTGAGCGGCGGCGCGTGAGCGGGTAGCACGGACACTTTGCCGGAGAACGCGCTGCCATCAGATTACGCTAATTCGGCAAATGTGTCCGTGTGGCACAGCCACAAGAGGACCTTCTCGCCGCCGCCGATCCTCTTGTCGCTTCGCTTCGCGGACAGTTCTCCGAATACGAGTCTATCGCAAGGGCAACGTCTTCTGCGGAGAAACTGTCCGTGCTACCCGGTTCCTCCCGTGGAGATTTGGCGGGCGAAGCCCACCCTACTTTCCCCTAAAGCGTCCATTTCTTCCCCGAATTGTCCCGTATTGTCCCCCGTCTTCGTTTGACTCCGTCGCGTTCTTCTGTGCCAGGACGTAGGAGATCGAGCAGTCTGGCAAAGATTTTGCCAACTCTTGTATGCCGTTATGCGTGATTTGGCTATTGGAGTATAGACACAACCGTTCCAGGTTCCTAAGATCCAGTAGCTCCTTTAGTCCTTCGTCGGTTATCTCGGTATGGTAGAATGTTAGATCCGTCAGAGTTGGAACCTGCTTGACATAGGCCAGCGTTGCATCGGTTACCTTTGATGAATCTACATTCAGCGATACCAGGCTGTAAAGCCGTGGCAAGACGGCCAGTTCTTCGTCTGAAACTTCCGAAATACGAAAGAAACACATACTCGTGATGTGTCCGTTCAGTCTCCACCATACGTTTGGGCCGTGTGGCCGAAGGTGTGCAATCAGTTCTTCCTGCTGCGATATCCTTGCCTGCCGCCATCCAAAAAGGCTCAGCACGATACACACCAGAAGCATGGCTAGGAGTAAGGAGCGGACCGTAAACTGATACCAGCGAAGCGCGGGCGCCCGCTGCTTCCCGCTCGAAACGGTAACGTCAATACGTTCTTCCTTAGTCAATGCTTATCTCCACCAATTATAGATTGCTGACGTCAGGGGCCGACTCTAAATACCATAATTCACCGCGATTTGGCCGGGTGCCATGGTCCACGCTTGCGTGGCCATGCTGTGCCAAGAATCATCGTCCGTCGAACATGCCCACGCAAGCGTGGGCATGGCACCCTGTCCAGAGGAAACCAATCTCGCGCGGAGCCTTTTCTTCCAACTCCTTCTCTGCGCCTTGGCGTCTCTGCGCGAGATTATTGTTAGCTTTACGGAATTGTCCCCGCCTGCCGGATAGTTTATCAGATGGCAGGGATATGCGTCAAGCGTTTGGGGTGGCCGTTATCGCACGGATGATCCCCATTGACACAGTTTCCGAAGACAATTAGTCTGGAAGGTGTGGGTTGCGGCGTCCGTTGACCTTAGAGGGGATGAGTTTCGAGCATGATTGATGAAACAACGATCACCAAGGCGGTGAGATTGCTGTTAAGTGCAGCGCCGGCCGGGTCGGAGGTGATTCTGTTTGGCTCCCATGCCCGGGGTGAGGCCCAATCGGATAGCGATCTCGATTTCCTGGTCGTTGAGCCGAAGGTCGATTCCAAGCACGCCGAGATGACACGCCTGCGCGATGCGTTGCGTCCCTTGGGCGTACCCGCCGATGTGCTGGTGACCAGTCGCGAAGTGTTTCACGAGTGGCGTGAGACGCCGAACAATGTTCTTCACGAAGCCTGGATCGAAGGTCAGGTGTTCCATGAAATGGGATGAACAGGCGCGACGTTCCTTACCAAAGTTGGCCAAGACAACGCGCTACTCATTCAGTCCGCCGTAGCGGCGGTCGCGGGTGGCGTAGCTTTGTAGGGCTTCGTGTAATAGCCGTTCGTCGAACTCGGGCCAGCAGTGCTCGGTGACCCAGATCTCGGCGTAGCTGATCTGCCATAAGAGATAGTTGCTGATCCGCATCTCGCCGGCCGTGCGGATCAATAGGTCGGGGTCCGGCATGCCGGCCGTGTAGAGATGGGCCTCGATCGTGGCTTCGGTCACGTCGGAGGGATCGAGCCGGCCGGCTCGAACCTCTTCGGCAATGCGGCGGGCGGCGTCGGCCAGCTCGGCTCGGGCGCCGTAGTTGATCGCCAGGCAAAGCCGCAAGCCCGTGTTCTTGGCGCTTAGCTCGACCGTCTTGTCGATCTCTTGCAGGGCCTCGGCGGGAATTCCTTCGCGGCGACCGATCATGGCCACGCGGATGTTCTGTTGCCCGATCGTGGCGCGTTCCTCGATCATGTACTGCTGCAAGAGGTGCATCAGGAAATCGAGCTCGGCCGGCGGTCGCTTCCAGTTCTCGCTCGATAGGCAGTAGAGGGTCAACTGCTCGATTCCCAGCCGGGCACACTCCTCCGTGGTGCGGCGTACGCTCGTCACGCCGCGACGATGGCCCTCGATCCGCGGCAATCCCTGCTGCCGGGCCCAACGCCCGTTGCCGTCCATGATTACGGCAATGTGACGCGGCAGCTTGTCCGACGGGAGGTCGTTTTGGGCGTCGGAGGGATTGGGCATGGGACGGGTGGGGGAAACGGTCGCCTTGCAAAGCCGCAAGCGGCCTACTTGGCGAACATGGTTTGGGTTCGCTCGGGACCGACCGAGACGATCTCGATCGGCCGGCCGACCAGTTGGCTGATTCGATCCAGGTACTTTCTTGCTTTTTCGGGCAGGTCCTCGATGCGACGCACGTCGTCGATCTCCTGCTGCCAGCCGGGTAGCGTCTCGTAAATCGGCTTGACCCGACGCAGGTCGTCCACATGGCTGGGGAAATTGGTCGTCTGTCGGCCGTCGAGCTCGTAGGCCGTGCAAATCTTCAACTCGGGCAGTTGGCTGGGGACGTCCAAGAGCATGACGGCCAGCACGTCGACGCCGCTGAGCCGGGCCGTATAGCGGGCGGCTACCGCGTCGAACCAGCCGCAACGCCGCGGCCGCTTGGTAACCGTGCCGTACTCGTTGCCGCGCTCGCGAATGTGCTGGCCCGTGGCGTTGTCTTGCTCGGTGGGAAAGGGCCCGCCGCCAACCCGGGTGGTGTAGGCCTTGATGATGCCGATCACCTTCGAGATATGACGCCCCGGCACGCCCGAGCCGGCCGAAACGCCGACGCCCGAGCTGTTGCTGCTGGTAACGAACGGGAAGGTGCCGTGGTCGATATCCAACAGCGCGCCTTGTGCCCCTTCGAAGAGGATCTTCTTGTCGGCCTCGACCGCATCGAGCAGGAAGGCGGTCGTGTCGGCCACGTGCGGCTCGAGTCGCTCGGCATAGCCCTGATACTGGGTGAAGATCTCGTCGGCGTCGAGCTTCAACGCGTCTTCTTCACCGCCCAGGCCGGCCAGGATGTTTCGCTTGGCCTCGACGATGTGTTCGATCCGTGCGCGAAAGTCGTCGCGATACATGTCACCCATCCGCACGGCAAACGAACGGCCCACCTTGTCGCGATAGCAGGGCCCGATGCCGCGCAGGGTGGTGCCGATTGCTTCGCCGGACGCACACTGCTTGTCGATCAGCCGGTCTTCCTCGAAGTGCCAAGGCAGGATGATGTGGGTCCGATCGCTGAGCATCAGGTTCTCGGCCACCTTGATGTTGCGTGCCCTCAGGCCGTCGATCTCCTGGAGGATGGTGGCCGGGTTGAGGACCACGCCGCCAGCCACCACGCATTGCACCTGCGGTCGAAAGATGCCGCTGGGGATCAGCGACAGCTTATAGGTTTCCTTGCCGGCGACCACGGTATGGCCCGCGTTGGCGCCGCCCTGATAGCGGACCACGATGTCGTGCTGCTCGGTCAGCAGATCGACGATCTTGCCCTTGGCTTCATCACCCCATTGCAATCCAATCACACACGTTGCGGACAACGGACCATCCTCGCGAAAACCGGTTTCAGCTTGCCATCCCGGAGAAGATTCCAGGACTTCCCAAACACACCACTTTACGGGTTGTGTAAGGGGTCGTCAAGGGGCGGGCCAGGGGGAATGGTCAATGACCAAATCCCAATGACCAATGTGCAAGATTCGGGTTTTGGCAGGTCCTGGTGGGGGGTGCCGAGCGTCGTTTGCTCTGGGGATGGGAGTTAGCAGGGGCCTTGCGGATAAATGGTTTCATGCTCAACGGTGAGGGGGGACGCACATGACTTCAAACGGAGTGTTGTGCTAGGCGTCGCCGAAGAGCATGCAGAGGACGTCGAGGGCTTGGACGGCGCGGGTGGACTGGCGGACGCCGGTGTGGTCGACGCAGCCTTCCCAGATCGTCAGCGCGTAGCGAAGATACTGCTCTCGCGATTCGGCCAGTAGATCGTCGTCCAGTTCGGCGAAGGCTTCCGGCAAAAACGTTTCGAGCCGTTGCATGGCCGTGGCCTGTCCGCTGAGCGCCTCGTAGACCATGTCGTCGAGCAGTTCGAGTTTCTCCATCGCGGCGGGCGAGGAGACTTCGAGCGTCTTGGAAGGGGCCGACGTCTTGCGCTGCTCCAGCGCCGTGGCGCTGACCGTCTTCTCGAACTGGCGGTGGGCGGCGTCGGCGCGGCGTGGGTCGCCGGAATCCTCGATCGAAGCGGCCGGATGATGCGGATCGATAAACGGATCGTCCGCGTCGGATCGGGGGTTTTCGGCGCGGTAGTCCGTTTTCAGCGAGGAGGCGTCGAGGTCTTCGAGCAACTGCAATCCCAGGGCGGGCAGATCGGCCAGGTCGAGGTTGAAACGTCGCTTGGACAACTGGGTCGAAAGGAACGAAGTCCGCCCGGCGGTCAACACGCGCTGGATGAATCGGGCCCAACCGTCGATCGGCGAGGCGGGTGACTTTTCATCGGCCAGGTCCGCCATGGTCACGTTACCCCGGTGCGCGATCCACGACCGCTGCGAGCGTTCCTCGGGCAGGGTCACGATGCGAAACGGGCGACGCGAGGAGAACTTCAGTCCGGTGGAGAACGAGAACCCGGTTCGGCACTCCGGCGGCAAGCAGCTAAACAAACCGGCGATCAGGGTTTCGGCTGGTGAACCCGCCACGGCCAGACAAGACGAATCGAAGGCCGCCTGCACGAACCGGGCCATTTGCGTCGGGCCGGGGTTGGCGGCTAATCGGGCCAAGAGTGCTTGGTCGACCGGCGTGGCGCCGCCGGAAAGCTGCAACGGTTCGAGCCGGGCCGGGACCTGATCGTAGACCTCGAACGCGCCGCTCGCCTGAACCGCGCGGATCAGCGAGAACGGATTGTTGGCAAAGCGGGCCAACACGTCTTCCGCTACGATCAGGCATTGAGTATATACGCGATGCCCGCCACGACCGCTATATTCCCAACCGGCCGCTGTGGTTCGCGAGACACAAAAGGCGCCGCTGGGTAGCGGATGGAAGTTGCAACTGACCGCGTCGGGGCCCAGCTCCAGCAAGGAATCGTGCGACGGCCCCCAAACGCTCAGTTCGCGCACATCCTCTTCGCCTACACCGGCGCTGCGGGCGACGATCTGATACCCGGCGGAACGGTCCGTTTCGGCCGACGTGAATACGGCTTGTTCGATCTGGTGCATGGGATGCGGTGGTTCTTAGGGGGCAAAAAACGCGGGGGACACGGACTATGTTAGTGGTCAATCATCGCTCCACGGGGACAAGCCCCGCGGTGGCGTTTAGAGGCCGCAGTAGTTATCTCTTTTGGGCGCCCAGATTGTCGAGCAACCACTCGAACGGTTCTAAGATGCCGCGGGGTTCGATCCGCAACGGCACCTGGGCGGAGCCCTCGGTCATCGATTCGCGAGCCACGCACGTTCCGGCCACGCCGGTGGAAAAGAACTTGTGATATTTGAATCGCTCTTGGCAAAACTGCCACATGGCCGGGGCATGGGTCTTGGCATAGCCTTCCGGATCATCGAGACACTCTTCGCACTGATCGGACTTCGAAAAGATCAGCGCCACCGGACGTTTTACCCAACCCTGTTGCGGATCTTCGGACAACTCGGCCAGGTAGGTCAGCAACTTCATGGTGAAGAAGTTCTGTTCCTGGACACCGTCTTTGAGCTTCGCGGCGTCGACCAGGACCAGCGCGCCGGTGCACTTCTCGAAGAACGATCGGACCACGCGGTAGGTATGAGGATGGTCGACTTCTTCGAGCACGGCCTCGCCGGCCATGTCGGGCATGATCAACTCCAGCGGCCGCTTTTGCCCCGGACGTCGGATCTGGGAATGGACCCAGTTCCAGCGATCCGGTTCGTTGGGGGTCTTCTGGGGAAACTCGCAGCGAGAAAGGGCCGCCAGCACACTCTGCTGAAGCGTGATGGAAAAGGCGCCCCGGGCCAGCAGTTGCATCCGGTCCGGTCGTCGCGAGAGCATGTCCAGCAACATCCCCAGGTAGACCGTCTTACCGGCCCCGCTGGCGCCGACCGCCGCGACCATCCGCGGCAAGATCTTTTGGCTCTTCGCTTGGTGGGCCAACGCCATGGGGGCTTGGCAATGGCTGCAAAACTCCGAGTCGAACGTGTTGTCCGTCTCGCAGATGAAGCAGGGAATCGGGACCGCATATTGCGTCAGGCGGTACGATTCCAAGGGCTGAATGGTTGGCGTAGTCATACGGGTACCTCTTCGGTCGCCTCGGAAGGCTGTTCGGGCAAGGTTTGTTCCGGTATTGTTTGTTCGGCAGATTGCTTCGATCCGGCGGTGGGACGAGCCAAAGTCAGGTCGCACACTCCGACCGCGCAACGGAATCCGATATTATGTCTTCGCCCCAGCGGGCCTTCGCCGCTTTGGAATTGGCAAGTAGCCTGATTGTCGAAATAGGTATCGAACGCGCCGCCGCGAATGTTCTTAATGGGCGTGGTCAATGCGAGTTCACCTCGGGCATGGTCGGTGGGGTGGAAGCTTCCGCTGGTCCATTCCCAAACGTTGCCGATCAACTGGTAGATACCTCCCACGCTGACCCCTTGGGAACACTCGTCGACCGGGATTATGTGCCCGACGCTCGAATTCCAGACGTTGGCCCTTTTCGGGTCCATCGATTCACCCCAGGGAAACTTTCGCTGGGTCCGCGCGGTGGCCGAGAGTTGGACAGGCCAACTTCCGGCCTTGACCCATTCGGCGTCGGTGGGGAGCCGTTTTCCCAGCCATCGGGCATAGGCGTTTGCTTCGTACCAACTGACACCCACGACGGGATGGTTTTCCTCGCCTTCGAGGTAACATCCGTCGCGCCAGTATCGGGGGCCGGGCATTCCCGTGCGGTCGACGAAATCGAGCACGGCCGTCCAGATCTGCTTATCCCAAAGCGCCATCTGCTCGTAGCCACCGGCCGCCACGAATTCATAATACTGTAGATTGGTCACAGGGAAGCGGTCGAGGAAGAGTCGCTCGACCTGGACAATCCGACCGCGACGTTCGGCGATTTCGTCGGCGTCCAGGCGACCGTCATACAGCGCGTCGTCGATTTGGCCGAGAATCACGTCGCCGTCCGGCACCAGGCCCATCGTCTCCTCGAGGGTTTCGATGGCACGGTGGAATTGCGATTCCTCGAGCGTTTTGGCAATTTGCGGCCGCAGCAGCAAGGCAAAACGTGCCTGGCTCAACATCTCGTCGACCAGGGCGTCTTTGTCGTTCGGATCGATCGGCTTGCGCGAGGGCGGCTTGGCCGCGGGGCGAAACGGAACCGGACGATTCTCGACCAGTTCGTAGTCTTCCCCGAGCGGAGTGCGCCGTTGATAGACGATTCGCACCAACAAGCAGCACATCCCAATGGCTCCGGCAGTCTGGAGCAACATGTTGGAGCCCAGCCAGCCGAAGGCGAGGCTGACCAGGCATAACAGCAGAATGCCCCATTGAACAAGGTTAGTCTTGCGTTTTCGCACGTTCGTCTCCGCCTTTGAATGTCTAGGTTCAAAGAAACATCGAATATCGCACGCGACCGGGTATGGTCGACTTATTCAGCCGAATCGCCGGCGCGGTGGTCTTTTCTTCTACTTATGAAGCGTGTGATCGCCGTTTCGCTAAATCCTTTTGAAGCATTTCGAATTGGGCCATGACCGAGTCGAGCACCGGATCCGCGTCGTCCATCGCCAGAGGCGCCTCGGCCGATTGCTTCACCGGCGCCGGTCCGGGAGCGACTGCCGGCGAACTTCCCGCGATCATACCTTCCGAGATCCCTTCGATGGCACAACGCATGTGTTTCAGTTCTTTGGACCAGTCGGCCTGCTGCCGTGTCATTTCGTGTTTCTGTCGCGTCAACGACTCGGACATCTCGGCCGCCCGGTTGCGTACCGATTCCAATTCCGACTCGAGCATTCGGCGTTCTTGCTCGACTTGGGCATGTTGCTGCTCGAGCTGGCGGAGGTTCTCCTCGGTTTCGTCACGCGGAGCACCGCCTTCAGTTTGATGTTGCGTAAGCGCGGCGGTAATCGCCTCGGTCTGCTGCTCGGTAATCTGGCGAACACCTTGGATTTCCTCTCGCTGCTGCTGAAGCTCCTGCAGGAGCGGCGGACCGACGAGAACATGAAGACGCTGTGGGA
>CAYYOX010000277.1:0-4034 GCA_964473065.1 uncultured Planctomycetaceae bacterium
GACGCGCTGGTCATAGGCGGTGTTCTTTAGTGGACGGTATTTCAGTTGTTGTTCCCTGCTACAACGCGGCAGAATACTTGTCGGAAAACCTGAGCAGCGTGCTTCCCAAATCGCTTGAGTCAAAGTCCAGTGCGGCGGTTTCGAGAAACCGGCGATCATCTCGGTTGTGGCAAGAGCAGACTCGATCCGGAGCCAGTAGATGACTACCCTAGAAAGACTCAAACGATCATACGGATGGTGCGTCCGCCACTGTAGCGGACGACCAGTTGTCCACCATCACGTGCCGAAATGCGGTGGCACCTCCATTAACCGGGTGTTGAGGCTGCGATACATCTTATCTCAAGTCGACCTTGATGTAGATGCTTCATACGCGGTCGGCCGCGAGCGCGCGAGCACGAATGATGAACAAGAGGTGTTGTTACAAACATATGCTTTCAGAGAGGAGTTCCTGCTCTATCAGCTCCACGCCGGAGTGCGCTGTATAACGGGCCATGTGCGATTCAACGAACAAGCCTTTTCAGCGTTTTCAGACCGCTACTCCTTTGTGACCGTTCTTCGCGAGCCACAGTCGAGACTCTTGTCAAATTACTTTCACGGGCTGAGATCCGATGGCCGGTCGCACACGGACAAGTTACTTGACGAGTATTTGGACAGCTACCGGGGAAGCAGAAGCGGTGCGATGTACGCCGAGTATTTCAGCGGTCTGCCTCACGGCGATTTCAGGTCAGCCGAGGCGATCCGCCTGGCGAAGCAAAACCTCTCGCGTCTCCACTTGGTCGGCTTCACAGACGATATGGGCCACTTCTCCCGCAGCCTATCCGGGCTCTTGGGTGTGCGAGTGCACATAGGAAGGGAAAACCGAGCGCCCGTTCCGACCGCTGACAGACGTAGCGATCTAAGTGAACGCGTGATGCAACGCGTCGCAGATTGCTGTAGCCCGGACATGGAAATCTACGATCATCTTCACTCTAGGGCCGTGCCAACATGTTAGGTGTTTCTGTTATCATCCCCTGCTACAACGCAGCGGCCTTCCTGCACGAGACGCTCGAAAGCGTGATCTCGCAGGAATACCCGGGTCCGTTGGAGGTCCTCGTTGCTGACGATGACTCGACCGACGGGAGTCGCGAGATAGCAGAGTCATTTGGTCCGCCGGTTCGCGTGCTTCCCAAGCCGCCGGAGGCGAAGCGTGGCGTGGCCGCTGCGAGGAATCGTTGCATTCGGGCGGCGACGCAGCCGTTGGTCGCCTTTCTCGATGCGGATGATCTCTACATGCCGGGCCACCTCAAGGCACTCGCGGAAGTCATGATGGCCCGACCTGAGTTGGGACTCGTCTATGACAAGGGTTACGACTTCGATTCCTCCAGCGGGCAAATCCTCAACCCACGCTTCTCCGAGCCCCACGAGCCGCGTACGACTCCGGATAAACTACTGTTGGACCAGTGCTTCGGGACGGGCGACGTGATGGTCAGACGATCCGTGTTCGATCGAGTCGGGCTGTTTGACGAGTCGCTGCGGCACGGTGAAGACCACGACATGTGGCTGCGTATTGTAGAAGTCTTCTCCGCGGCCTATGTGCCTTTTGACGGCTTCAGGTATCGGCAACATGCAAAGCAGGCAATAAAGAATCTGGCGTTATGGCGGCAAGGGGAGTGGGTCTTGGCCAAGGCCGTCGCACGTTATCCTTACAGCAGAACCGCGGTTCGCAAAAGGCGCGCCGTGTTGGCGTACCGAATGGCTCTTGCCGCTCAACAAGCGCACCGTCCAGCGGTCGCAACGATGTTGTTTGCTAAGGCAGGCATTCTTGATCCTTTTCGAGCAATTCAGGAGATGAGGCGCTGGGCGGCGACAACGAGTCGCCGGGCTATCCGTTCCATGTGGCAATTGAGCCGTCGGCCAACAGATTAAGTTGATGATGATACGCGGGCTTCTTCATTGTTACGCCGTTTGGGTTATAGAAGAGGACAAATAATGCAGTTTATGATTGCAAGTCGACTGTCGTTTAGGGATCGCGCCTTTTTGCTGTTGGTCCGCTGGTTCATTCACCTTCATGTTGCCTGCCTGTGGGGTTTCGGTTGGAGGCTTCCCGGGATCAGTTTCTTGTTGCGCAGGCTGCGCACCCCATTCCTTTTCCGCGTGAAAGGGCGAGTCCTGTTTTTTAACCCTCGTGCGGCCGTTGCCTATTATTTTCTTATCGGCGGGTTCTGGAACGAGCCGGAGACACACGCCTTGCTCAAGACGCTCCTCGAGGGAACTGAGGAAACAATCACATTCATTGATGTCGGAGCATCGATTGGCGCAATGGTTATTGACGCTGCCGGGTATCCCAGTGTTGGCAAGGTAATCGCCTTTGAGCCTCAACCGGATTGCGCAGAGGCGGTGGAAGCCGCGGCTGCCGCCAACGGGTATTCGCACATCCACGTTCTGCGAAACGTTGTGTGTGAGTACAAGGGCAAAGTCCGCTTCGCCAGGGCCCCTGACCCCAGCCAAGCACATATTGCCACGCCGAACGACGCAGACACCTTCGATGTAGGGGCGACCACGCTCGATGAGGAACTTGATGAACTCGATGCTACAACCGGCCCTTACGTCATGCTGATTGACACCGAAGGCAGCGAACTGGGCGTCATGAAGGGTGGTGCAGGGTTTATCGCCCGATGCGCACCGCTAATCGTCTTTGAGTACAACTGGCTGGGGCGCCGTCAGTACACGCTCGACGAGGTGCGCGCTGTCCTCGGAGCCGAATACGATATCTACCGGCTGCGCCAGGACGGCAGGTTGGATCGCGATCTTGGAGCCACCGACAACTGCGTTGCCGTTCCTTCCTCTGGATCATTTTGCGATCTGCTGCAACCGCTAATGCCCAGGGAACATTAGCCTGCCGACAAACCCCACACTCGCACGATATTGCACTGTATTGGGTCGCGAGGGAACGGAGCCCATACCTGCGCCATTCGCGGCGGCTGCGGCGCACGCTGTTCCACTCGCCGGACGTTATCGCTAGACGGCAGGCCAAAGCGTTCGCCGCTATGGTGGGCCATGCCCGAATGTGCCCTTCGGGCCCGAGTGTTTCGACGCAGGTGCCTGTGCCACACGCTAACAGCAAAGTATGGAACTCATTCTGATGCCTGAAGCAACGCCAACCCCACTTTTGCCCTCTGTGAGTTGCGTCCGTCGCGTCATTGAATTCGCCGGCCTCCCAGGCTGTGGGAAGACAACCGTGCTAGACGCACTGCGTTCCCGGCCACGGAGTGGCGGCATTGACCGTATGGAAGTGCGATACTGGTCGGACATCTACGGAGCATCACGTCTTTCCCGACTCCCGGGGCGTCCTGACCGTTATTATGATGTATTCGCGACCACCATCTGGGAGCCTCGACTGGTGCTGGCCCTATGGCGCCGCGCGCTGGCAGCAGGGTATCCCGCAACCGAGGCGGCGCGATGGGTCTGTCACTTCATCCGAATGCGGCGAGCAATGCACACCATGAGAAGGAGGATACGCCACAACAGCGCAACAATTCTGCTCGATTCGGGTATCTGCGGCAGCCTGACTTACTTGCTCCACTTCGGAACCGCGGCGCCACCGCCGGTTCCGTGCCAGTTCGTTGCCGCTGCCATGCGCGGAATAAGCGACGGACTAGTGTACTTTGAAAGCGATGCGGCCGAGTGCTACGCACGAGCAATTCCACGCACAGGTTGGGAGCACGCGTGGATGCGCGATATCGGCAAGGAGAAGATGCTCAATACATTCGATCGCGTGAACAAGGACCTGCGTGGCCTGATCGACGTGGTCGAGTCGATTGGCATTCCAACGCTTCGCCTGCCGTGGGACACCACGGTTGACGAACGAGTAGAGCTGATTGAACAAAGTCTGTGCCAACATCACTGGGGATTGGCAGGGACAGAGTGAGCGTTGTCAGCTGTTTCCACCCGGCTATTGTTTTGGTTCCTTGCCTAATTGTCTCCTGGCTCCTCCTTCGTTGCGTAAAAAAACCAGGTATCGAGACCGGGAAGAAGATTATAGCGTACTTTAATCG
>CAYYOX010000277.1:4044-8449 GCA_964473065.1 uncultured Planctomycetaceae bacterium
TGCTGTCGCCTCGCGGGTTATTGTCTTGGTTGTTGGCCTGATTGGCACCTGGCTCCTATTTGGTGGCGTGGAAGCTCAAAGTATCCAGACCGGGAAGAAGATCATAGCGCACTTCAATCGCGTCCCAAAACAACGGCACATCGAATCACTTTCAGAAACTGTTTGAGTATGACGTATACTTCAAAGACAAGAGACGCGGGCAGCGATGTCAGGTTGACCCGGGGCGCTCGAACGGCAGCGCAAGAAAAACCGGCCGAAATCTTGACGACCCCGTTCATTAGGAGAAACATCTCGTGTTGAGAAAACTATATCGACGCGTGTACCTGTCTGCGAACTACCGCTCCCGCACGGCATGTGGAGGGCGTTTGGCGAAGTATGCTCGCCCCACTTCGATCGCGCTGCTGTTGACCAAGCGGTGTAACGCCCAGTGTGTGCATTGTGACATTTGGAAGACTCGAGGCGAAGAAGACTCGCTGACGCTCGAACAGTGGCAAGCTTTCCTATCGGATCTCCGGCGATGGCTGGGCCCGGTCCATATCCTGATCACGGGCGGCGAGGCACTTTTGCAACCCTACGCTACCGAGGTGGCTGCCGATGCCTCTAGGCTCGGGTTCTTTGTCGAGTTTCTCACCAACGGGTACTGGAAGGACCAGGGACGCATCGAGAAGCTTGCTCGAGCCAAGCCGTCACGCATCACGATTTCTCTTGATGGAGTAGGTGAAACGCACAACACGGTTCGCGGGCGCAAGGGCTTTTGGGAAAAGACAAGCCAGTCGATCCAAACCTTGCAACGGGTTCGCAAGGAAGAGGGACTGAGCTTCTCGATCCGGCTGAAGACGGTCATCATGGACCACAATCTGGACGGCGTCGCCGACGTGGCCCGATACGCCCAGGAAAACCACTTGGAGGTTCTTTACCAGCCGATCGAGCAGAACTACAACACGCCCGACGACCCCCGGTGGTTCGAGCACTCGCCCACGTGGCCCCGTGATTCCCAGAAGGCGCTGGGCGTGGTCGACCAACTGATCTCTTTGCAGCAGGACGGCCTCCCGATTGTCAATAGCAGCGGTGAATTCGCTGCAATGAAGCCTTATTTTCGCGATCCGCTATCCAACGGGGCTGCCGTCCAGGCCCACGTCGCCCACGAGCGAAAGGCAATGTGTTCTAGCCTCGGGAACTTGCAGATCGAACCGAACGGCGACGTGCTGACTTGCTGCAAGATGCCATCGATCGGCAATGTACGGTCGAAACCCGTCAGGAAGATTTGGGCGGATCGTCCACGTTGGTGGGAGAGTGGTTGTTGCCTCGAGGAAAACGGAAACACGTAGCAATGAGTATGGCAGCACCCTGTTAGCGTCGTGGTGGTACGCTCTTGCCTAACAAAAACCCTTGCGTTTTCGTCCCATATCAACTAAAATAGGGGGTAAGTCCAATGCTCTGCCCTCTGTGCCAACATGAGTGAGACAACTGCCTCCTGAGACTCGCAACCAAACGATCGGTGCCTTATGAAAGAACTTACTGTCTTGACTCTCATCGACCTGAATCCCCGAAAATTCGGAACGATGGAGGAATACTGCCTCTTACTCAGCGAAGCCCTTGCGAAGAAAGGACACAAGAGTGTCCTGGGGTTTAGTGAGATGCCTCCTCAATGGTTGCATGAGAAGTACAGCGCCGCGGGTGCTGCGGTGGAGAAGGTAAACATGGGCGATTCCAGGGCTGACAGACTCAAATCGCTGCGAAGAGTATTTCGTAAACATAACGTGGACATCCTACACCCGACGCACGTGCCGATCTTTGCCCCGGACACGATGCTGCTGAAAATGCTGGGCGCCGGAAAGGTAATCTTCTCGGATCAGTCGTCAAGGATCCCCGAAGATCGCTCATGGCTGAAGGACAAGCTGGCCAGAGCGAAGAACCGGCTTGTCTCGCAGTGGATAGACACGATCGTCGCAGATGCCGAATTCATCAAGAACGATCTCATTACGAAAGTGGGAATTGCACCGGCGAAGATCGAGGTTATCTACAACGGAGTGAATGCAAGTCGGTTTGCCCCAGGAAACAAACCTGCGATAGCCAAACAGAGCCTTGGAATTCCCGAGAACCATCGGGTCGTAACCACCGTCGCCAATTGCATACCGGAGAAAGGACTGGATGTCTTCCTGAAAGGGGCCAAAGGCGTCTTGGAAAGCGGCGTCGAGGCCACTTTTGTCATCGTCGGCGACGGGCCGCTTTTCGACGAGTTGAACCAACTCGCTTCGTCGCTCGGCATCTCCTCCTCCACGGCGTTTCTAGGGCTCAGGGATGACGTCCACGACATCCTCGCGATCTCAGACATCTTCGTGCTCTGTTCCATGTGGGAAGAAGCCCACGCCCTGGTTATCTTGGAGGCAATGGCTGCCGGATTGCCGGTCGTCGCAACAGACATCGCCGCGATACCCGAATCGGTGGTTGACGGTGTTACCGGCGTCTTGTTTCCACGCGGTGATTCCAAAGCCTTGGCAGACGCGATTGCACCCCTGCTGAAAGATGAGGATCTGCGATCGACAATGGGTGAGGCGGGAAGGCAACGCATCGAAGAACGTTTCACTATCGAACGTTGGATAGACGATACCGTCAAGCTTTACGAGAGAATCGCGTGACCGACATGAAACACTCCTACGTCATCGTCGGTTCCGGTCTGACCGGCGCGGTCATCGCCCGCTCACTCGCGGATGCCGGTGAAAGCGTCATCGTCCTCGACCGCCGACCCCATGTCGGCGGGAACGTCGCCGACGCTACGGACCCCAGCGGGATTCAGGTCCACACTTACGGACCGCACATGTTTCGGACCACCTCGGACGAGATCTGGCAGTTTGTCAATCGTTTCGCAGCCTTCCACCCCTACCGTCATCAGGTCAAAAGCCGCGTCGACGAAGCGCTCGAGAATTGGCCGATCGCCGCAAGCTACATCAAACGCCTCTGCGGCGACGACTGGAAACCAGAACACAACGGAGACGCTCAACCGGCGAACTTCGAGGAGGCGGCCCTTTCCCGGATGCCGCGTCTGATCTATGAAAAATTCGTCAAAGGCTACAGCGAAAAGCAATGGGGCGTTCCTGCACGGTCTCTGTCCGCGGCGCTCTGCAATCGCTTCGACGTCCGCCAGGACGACAACCCCTACCTGCATCCGGCGCACAAGCACCAAGGGATTCCGACCAAGGGCTACAGCCGAATGATCCAGCGGATGCTCAAAGGCATCCCCATCGTCACCAACTTCGATTATCTGAAGGACCGCGATCTGTTCAAGCCGCGAAAGCGCCTCGTGTTCACCGGCCCGATCGACGAGTACTTCAGCTTCGAACTCGGAAAGCTGGCCTACCGCGGCCAACATCGCACGCACACCTACCACGCGGAGGCCGACCGGCTCCAACCGTGCGCCCAAGTGAACGAGCCGGGCGAGCCAGCCCACATCCGCGACATCGAGTGGAAACAGCTCATGCACCCCGACTACGCAGGCCGCATCGAAGGAACGCTCCTAACGCGGGAAACACCCTGGTCGCCGGACACTCCCGAGCATTACGAGTATCCCTTCCCGGACGAGCAGAACCAGGACCTATACCAGCAGTACCGCAAGGCGGCTAAGCAGGAACAAGGCGTCCTCATTTGCGGCCGCCTAGGCGAATACCGCTATTACGACATGGACCACGCCATCGGTAGGGCAATGACATTGACCAAGAACATCCTTGGCAAGAACCCTACAGGTACCGAAGTCTGATGCGGCGTAAGCCTTCACGAGTTTTGTCAAAACGAAGTGCGGCCCGGGCTACGGCCAGATTGCCGGGTATTGGCGTGGCGGAAGCGAGTGATCAGCGGTTTCGCGAGAGTTGGGCTCGTTGGATGGATCGGCAAGCTCGCGGAGGTCTGGTCGCGGGTCAGATGCCAGTTCGGGCCTTGGGATTCAGCCAGCAGGTTTGGCTGTACGGAGATCGGCCTGGCTAAACTTGTACTACTCAATGAAGGGCTCTTCATAATGTCGCTTGGCGAAACACTCGAAAGACGTCCTGCGTTCTCGGTCATCGTACCGTGCTACAACGAGCAAGACGCGATTAGCGACGCCGTGGCGTCGTTGGTGGCCCATCTCGGACCCTGCGATTCTTACGAACTCATCGTGGTGGACGACGGATCGAGTGACGACTCGGCCGAGATCCTTGATGATCTTTCGCAAAGATACCCTCATCTCAACGTGGTGACCCACTCCTGGAATCGGGGCTACGGAGCTGCGTTGAAAACGGGTATTCGTCAGGCGTCGGCGGAGTTTATCGTCATTACCGACGCCGACGGCACCTATCCCAACGAACGAATCCCCGAGCTTGTCGAGATCGCCAAGACAGTAGACATGGTGGTGGGAGCCCGGACAGGAGAGAAT
>CAYYOX010000278.1:0-8440 GCA_964473065.1 uncultured Planctomycetaceae bacterium
ATATTCGGCGCCGCGTTCTACCACCGAGTCAAACACTTCGAGCAGGTCTTCGCCCATGCGGTCGCCGGCGGCACGGACCAAGCCTACCTGCGCGATTCCTCGTCGGTCGATCAACTCACGGCCCAAGGCTCTCGAGCCCGGCTCTCCAACGCGGCGCTCGATTTCCTCTTCGAAGTCGAAGGCTTCAGCCGCGTCGAAGCCACCGCCACCACGCAAGGCGACACAAAAAGCGTCATCGGGTCACTAGATTTCCAACTCGATCTAGTCGGCCCCTGGCAAGACTCGCAGGCATAAGGCAACTGCCTACCGCCTACTGCTTACTGCCTACTGCGTCCCGTCCCTCACATCGCGGTGCGCATCACCATCGGCTGCTTCAACAGCCAGAGGCTGAAGACGCTGAAGCAGATCATTCCGACAAGCATGGGCAACTGGCTCAACATGGCGGCCTTGCGATCGCCGAAGAGGTTGGCCGAGACGCGTCCTGCCGCCCAAAGGCTGTAAACATGTCCGACCAGCACCAGCAGGATTTGCAGGATCCAGAGAATGTCCAACGACACCAGCGGCGGTACGGATAAATCGGCGGTCATCGATGAATTCCAACCCCAGCCGAACGGGTCCAACGCCAACTTGAACGCCTTGGGCCCTTCGATCAGCAGGTGTTCCAGGTTATGGGCCAGGTGATAGAACAGGGCGATCGGCAGCAGGGCGTAGGCGTAGCGGATGAAATAGTCGTGGTAACGCAGTTCTCGTCCTTCGCCGGTTCCCGACGCGGTTCCAATCCGGTAGGAGACCATCACCAACAGCCCGTAGATCAGGATCGGGGCCAGCATGATGGCGGCCATGCCGGCGGAAAAGGAGATCAGCGGAACGATCGCCAGCTTCCCGCCCAGCCAGTCGGTCAGTTCCGTCCAGGCGGGCGTCATGGTCAGGCCATGAAAGGCCGTGATCGACAGCATCAGCAGTGCCAGGTAAGCCTCGTCGGTCCGCGGCTTTCGCAAGTCGACCAGATCGCTTCCCCAGGGTCGCAAGTTTACGGCCAAGTTGTTTTGCGGACATGCCTGGAGACACTCGCCGCACTGGATGCAATACGTATTAGCCTCCAGTCCGCCGGGATAGACGAATGTGGGGCAGCCATACGCCGCATGACTGCCGCCGACACATTCCTTGCTGCGGCAGCCTTGGCAGACGTCCTTGTCACGGCTGCGGATTTCGATGCCCGAAAACAGGGCGTAAAGCCCGCTAACCCGACCGACCAGGCACCCGTAGCGGCAGAAGCTTTTTCGTTGGAACAGGAAGGCCGAGACGATGGCCAGCAGCAGCATGGCGATGCCCAGGTAGGCGGTGGCCCGGGGTTTCATGGTCACCCCGAACCCCAACTCGATCCAGGTCAGCCCCACGAACAGCAGTGTGGCCAGCAGGATGTTGCGGATCGCCCTGGGCCACTCCAGGTTCAAGCTGAGTCCTTCCTCGTTCTTTCGCCAGAAGCGGAGTTTTTCCATCCACCCGGCCACGGCGTCCCAGGGACAGACGTAGCACCAGGCCTTGCCGGCGAACATGATCACCACCACCAGCCCGCCCCACCAGACGGTCCAGGTTAGAATCGGTGCGATGTTCAAGCCGGGGTCCTGTTTGCCAAACAGTCCGGCCGCGATGATCAAGAAGAACGCCAGGACCATGGCCAACTGGCAAAAGAACCGAAACGGCCGGCTCGTGTAGAGCCATCGCAGGGGATGAAACCGCATCAGGTCGAGTCGGGCCTCTTTGCGCGGGGCCTCGCTGTTTGCGCCGGTCCAGCGACGTTCGATCCACTCGAACAGCCCGAAACTGACCACCAATACAAACGCGATCGAACAATAATACATCCACTCGGGCGTGCCCCACATGGTGTGCATAAAGTACCCGCCCGGATCGACCTTGAACTGCTCAAGGTGTTCGTTGCCGCAAAAATAATAAGTCTCGCCGAGGTAATCGGTCCAAGGGGCGGCGGCCCGATCCACGCGCGTCTCGGGCAGTTTCTCATACTCGCAGACGATGCAACGATCGGCGATATACTTCTCGGGATCTCGGGTGAACTCGTCGCGGCATCGCTGCAGGCAGAAGTGATAGATCTGGCCCCTATACCGCGCGCTCCAGCCCCACGACGGATTGACCTCCATGCGGCAAACCGGATCGCGTTGCACGCCCCCCGCATCAACGGCCGGCTCGGGTATACTCTCCACACTGCCATCGGCCGACTGGTCTTCAATCACCACCGTCTCGGCCGCCGGATGATAGTTCGACACATACACGGCCGTGCCGATCGCCAGCAGCATCGTATAGGGCAGGAAAATCTTCAGCAGAGAAGTCATGGGGATGTGGTAGCTGTGGGCTGGTGAATATCGAATATCGAACAAGGAATTTCGAATAACGAAGGAAGTATGATCGCTACGTCTTAACGGGTGCTGGCATCTTCGATTCTTTCAATGGGGGGCGTTTCTTCAGAAACCTTCTCATTTCGACATTCCTTGTTCGATATTCGATATTCAGCTTCTGCCTGTTGCTGTACTCTCCGCTGGCGCTTCTTCTTAACAGCCCGGACGGTGACCAGAAACAGGGCCAGCCCGCCGAGGCACGCTGCCAAAACAACGGTCGAAGTGGTTGCTCCCGGATCGCCGGCCACGATCATGAAGCCGATCGTCTCCTTCTGGTCGCCGACATCCATGGTCATTTCGATCACATACTCGCCGTCCTCGGGCAGCGTGGCCGAAACCTTGTGCAACACGTCGTACGCCGGGACGTTCATGGCCGGGAGGATCTCGCGGTTGGCGCCGAAAGTAAACGTCTGAAGCACGCGAACGGTGATCGGCTGTTCGTATCGCTTGCCCGTCTCGGTATTCTTGATGTCGAAGACCATGTTGGCCGGCTCACCCGGCACGGGCGTGCCCGGGTAGCATACCAATAACACGCTATATGGTCCGGTCGTGGCCGGATACTCCAGCACGGGCGCCTGCGGGTAGTTTTCCTTGTAGGAATAGTGCGGCAATCCGAGAATATGGTGCCCCCGAGCCGCGGCCGGGATCAACAGCGTGACGATCAAAACGGTCAGTGTCCCGGCAGCAGTCTTCTTCTTGCCGGCGGGCAACACGGGCAATCCGACCGAGTAGTGCAGTGCCGCCTCCGGACATTTTCGGACGCACTCGCCGCAGTTGTCGCACTCGATGCCGTCGGATTCAGTCACCGGATCGAGCCCGGACTGGCATACCGGCTCACACTTGCCACAACTCGTGCAGCGATCCCCACGGAGTTTCACTCGCAGCAGTCGCGGCCAGCCGATCAGCCCGTACAGCGCCCCGCCGGGACACATCGTACGGCACCACCAGCGTGGCGAGATGAGTAGTTCGAAGACCACGATCAGGCCCAACACGATCAGCCCACCCGTCATCGCCGTGCCGAAAACCCACGCGTGCAACAAGCGGCTGAAAACGGCCGGCGGATAGACCAGCGCGAAGATCGGCAGACTGACGATCGCGGCAATCACCAGTCCCACGGCCAGCAGCACGTACTTTCCTATGCGCGAGAACTTCACCTCCGGCGGCGGTAGTTCGGCAAACCGCAGCACGGCGCGGAGCTTGTCGGTGATCTCCAGCAGCAAGTTGGCCGGACATATCCAACTGCAAAACACCTTACCCAGCAGGAGGGTCACCACCACGGGAATCAGGATCGATAACAGCAGCGGGACGTAAATCGTCTTGGCGGCCGCGATGGCTTCCGCAGCCGCCAGCGGGTCGGTCAGGTCCAGCCCGAACACGAGTGACGACCAGACCGTCCCCTTGTTGCCGTCGAGAAACTCCTGGGGGTCGTCCATGGTCCTGATTCGCTCGTCGAGCCGTGTGAGTACGGCCCCGCGCGCGCCGGTCATTTGGGTTTCGTCTTCCAGGGCGCGAGCCGCTCGATAATGCGCATAGAGGCTCAAGTAGGCCATGCCCGTCATCAGCACGATCACCATGACCTGCACGAAGCGCCGCAGCACTTGGAGTCCGAAGTGTCTGACTGCGTGTCCGGTCATGCTTCACCTCGCGTGGCAACGACTCGAATTGCCGGATCCCCGCGGAGGATCTGACAGCAGATTTCCTCGCACAGCCCACACCCGATACAGCCGTCGGGAAAAACGACCGGCGAGAAGAACTCGCCCGGCTTTCGCGTGATGGCTTTCTCCTTCAGCGGGCAAACCATGTAGCATTCGCCGCACGGCCCTCGCCGCGTGAAGTTGGGATCGGTCGCGTCGGGCAATTCGACCGGCTCCAAGGACGGGGTCATCTGCACTTCCCACTTCTCGGCCCGCTGATCATACCGCGATTCGGCCTTGTAGGACAGGCAACCCTCGACGTTCAATTCGACGCTCGCCATGTCGACCTGATCCTTGTGTTCTATTTCCATCGGTCGCAGCACGCCGGTGGGGCATACGCGGGTGCATTTCATGCAGACGTTGCAGCCGACTACGCTCGGGTCGACGTAGGGTGTGTGATACCGACGGCCGAACCGCTCACCGTAGAACTGGATGGCCCCCCGCTCACAGGCGTCCTGGCAGCGATTGCAGCGGATGCAGCCGGCAAGGAACTTGTCCTCCCGGACCGCGCCGGGCGGGCGAATCAGTCGTGTGCGACGCGAGGGGTATTTCGCTCGATTGACCGGATAGCCAGCCCGCCGACCGCCCAGCAAGGCGTGGCCGGTCAGCACGGCCGCCACTGCGCCCAGCGTGGTGACTACCAGCCGGGTTACTCTCTTGATCAGAGTGCGTCGCGTGAGGCCGTCCATCATCCGGCCTCCGGCTTGATGCGGATCGCCTGCGGATAGCGGATGCAGGACCGCTCGCACAATCCGCAGCCGATGCAAGCCTCGGCGTTCACCTCGGGTCGCTCCCAGAGCCCGATGGTCATCGCCTTACCCGGCAAGGGGCACGCGCGAGCGCAGGCGCCGCAACTCCAGTTGTTGTACGAATAGCACAAGTCCAGGTCGATCTGGGCCGTCCCCATGGAAACCTTCTGTGCAATTTCCTCGGGATCGTTGCGTATCGGTTGCAAGGCCCCGCTGGGGCAAGCTCCGGTACACTTGAGATACTCACCTTCGATCCCGTTGCAGAGCATGCAGGCCTGGCGTCGGGCCTTGATGGCGGGCGTGCTTTGCCGATGCCGGCCGAACGAGTCGTCCAGGGGGATGATGGCGTTGTTCGGGCAGGCTTCCACGCATCGCAGGCAGCGGATACACCGCGCGGCGAACTCGCTTTCGGAAACGGCCCCCGGCGGACGCAGCGGTGCGGCCTCCGACGCTCGGCCTGTGGCCAGGATGCCCGACCCGAGCGCGCACCCTGCCACGGTGGCCGTGGTGGCCGCGGCGTTCTTGATGAATTCGCGTCGGTTGAACGGTGGGTTGGGCATGGGGCGTTTGGTTGCGCAATGCAAAGCCGCAAGCGGCTTAGATGATCTCGATCCGGGCGGCTAGTTTCTTGAAGTCGACCTGCCCGCTGACCGGGTCCCATGCGCGATGGCTGGTGAGGTTGACCAACCAGCGGTTTTTCTTCGGGTCGGCGCTGTCGGCCACCGAAAGGTTCCAAGGGCTGAACAACAGGCCCGGGAAGACCTCGCTGCGGGCCGGGCGGACCATGCTGTTCAGCCCGACCGACACCCGGGCCTCGTAGCTTCCCCGCCGGGTTACCAGGCGCACCTTTTGGCCGTCGCGCAAGCCGAATCGCTCGGCGTCCTCGGGGCTGACTTCGACGTATTGTTCCGGCACCAGCTTCAGCGTGGTGGCGCCGCGGATCGTCTTGGCCGTATGGAAATGCTCGTAGACGATTCCCAGTGAGAGCCAGAACGGATACTTGTCGTTGTCCTGGTGCTGCTTCAAACTCTGCTCGGCGTAGGCGTCCATGTCCGGCATTTCCGGGGTCAAGGCATTGTCTCGGGCAATTTGCAGCAGGCTGGGGTAGCCTTCCTTGGCCGCGGCCGCCAGATCGTCGATCAAGAACGGCTTGGCACCGGGTTTGCTGCGGTGACCGTACTTCATCAACTCGTCGCAGACGTCCTGGATGGTGTCGAGCTTCTTGCCGTTGTGAACCGTATTGATGTTCTCGTAGCGTTGTTCGCAGAGCTTGAACCTGGCCTTACCGTCGGCGTGCCGAAACGCCCCGTACGGTTTTCCGGCCCAGCCTTCCTGGCCGAGATATCTCCGCGGGGTGCCCCCTTTGCTGGCAATCTTGGCGGTCGGCGCCGGCCATTGGACGCCGCGCAGGCGCCTCAACTGCTCGTAGGGGCTTAGGCCCGTTTCTTTCTCCAGCTCCAACATCCCAGATACGTCGGCATCGGAGCCCTTGCTGGCGGCCAGGATCGTGCGGAAGATGTCTTCCGGGTCGTAGGCCATCAGCCCGTTACCCATTTTGATCGTTTTCTTGTAGGGGAAGATTTTCTCGGCGTCCAGCCCGAGTCGCTCGGCCAGGGCCTTGCCCTTGTCGATGGCCATGTCCATGTCGGGTCGGCAGCCGGGCGGCGGATTCATCGTACCGTCGCAAACGTAGAGCCGGCGCTCGGATTGCACGTACGTCCCGCCCGTCCATTCACCCCAAGTAGCCGCCGGAAAGATCACGTCGCTGTAGAGGTTGTTCGGGGCGTGACGGTAGATGTCCTGGCAGACGACAAACATCTTGGTCAGGGCGGGCCGCACCAGCGTGTTCACGTCGGGCATGTGGATGTGGGTCGTATACATCCAGAACATGGCCAGCAAGCGGTCCGGATCGTTGTCTTTCTTCAAGGCCCGTTCCATCATCCCGACCACCATGCCGGGGTTCTTCAGCAAGGAGGTCTTCTTGAGCCGCTCGTGCGAGACGCCCCAGCACTGGGCGATGTGGTTGCGCCACTTTTCGTTATTCATTCCCTGGTTGAACGGCAATCGGCCGGTCAGCCCGCCCATTAGCCGCTCGCTCATGGCGTTGGGCTGGCCGGTCTGGCTGTGGCTGCCGCAACCCGGTCGTCCTACGTTGCCGGTCAACAGGTGCAGGTTGATCAGGCCGATGGTGTTGTGTTGCCCGTGGAGCATTTGGTTGTAGCCGATGCCCCAGAAGGTCAGCACGCCGCCGCGGCCCCGCTCGCGGCCTTTGATCGAGGCGTCGGCCCAAGCGTGGGCGATCTTGCGGATCAGCTCGGGGGTTACGCGGCCTTGGTCCAACAGCTTCACACTCTGGACAGCCTGCTCCGGCGAATAGTCCTTCAGCACGCCGTCGATGTATTTTTGGAACCCGACGGTGTTCTTCTCGAGCCACTCTTGCGGCATGCAGGCCTCGGGCCGTTCTTTCAACAGCACATGGGCGATTGCATTGTGGTAGCTGATGTCGCCGTTGAGCGTTGGCAGGTGGTAGCTGTTGTCCGGGTTGATTCCGGCCAGACCCGCCACGGTGCCGGTCGACCGGGGATCGGAAACCAGCGTGGGGATGCCGGTTCGTTTCTTGTGATCGGCGACTCGCCAGAAGAGGACCGGATGGCCCTCCCGTGCGTTGTGACCCCAGAAGGTAATGAAGTCGGCCTGTTCGATGTCCTCGTAGCTGGTCGGCGGGGCATCGGAGCCGTAGCTGTGGAAGTAGCCGGTCACGGCCGAGGTCATGCACATCCGCGCGTTGGCCTCGATCGCGTTGCTGCCGATCACGCCCTTCATGACCTGGTTCTCGATCCATTGGGCCTCCATGGTCAGTTGACCGGAGCCGTTCAGTCCGACCGAGTTGCCGCCGCGGGCTTTGATGATCTTGGCCAACTTGTCGGCGACCAGTTTCTCGGCCTCCTCGTATCCCATTCTGATGAACACGTCGTCGTCGAAGCGGCCCTTGGTCTTGGAAACGTGGCCCGTTAGCGGATCGCTCATGTCCTTGCGGACCAGGACTTCTTTGCCGTCCGGGTCTTCTTCGAGCCGGTCGACGTAGATCGGCTCGTGGGCGTTGAGGCCCTTGATGCACTGGATGCCGCGGTTGGTCGGGTGCTTCTTGTCGGGGACCATGCCCACGACCTTGCCGTCCTGTACTTGGATCAGCGTGCCGCATCCCACGCCGCAATACGGGCAGGCCGACTGCAAGAGTTGCATTCCCTTGGCCGTACCCCGGGGAGTGGTTTGGGCTTGGATCAACTCGTCGGAAAGCATCTCGGTCGCCGCGCAAGTCACGCCGGCGGCCGCCGCCATCTTCATAAACTTGCGGCGATCGAAATTCGCTGGGCCTTTTCCTCCGTGGGAATGGATTCGTCGTGCCATGGTCGAGGCTCCCTTATGTTATGGGGTTGGTGTCTTGGTAATGTTTTTTGGTTTGTTTGGCGCGACCACCGGTCGCGTGTAATTGGTCCCCTCTCCCTTTGGGAGAGGGTTAGGGTGAGGGTTTCGTGTCTTTTCTATGCCCTCACCCCCGGCCCCTCTCCCAAAGGGAGAGGGGAGA
>CAYYOX010000279.1:0-5931 GCA_964473065.1 uncultured Planctomycetaceae bacterium
CCTAAGTGCCGTATTCTATGCATCTTTTGGCTCTGCAAACAGCAAACTCTACGGAATCCACGAAGTCGGCCGGCCGATTGTGTCGATATGGGTGAATAGGGAAGATGTGCGGAAAACGGTTGCCGGGTCGGTCGACTGGTGTGTAGAATGCAGGTGAAACGGGATCCGTGGCTCAAGGTGAGGTGATACGATGAAATACCGATATTTGATCCTGATGCTGCTGGGTGCAAGTGTCGCGCTGTTGTCGGTGTGTCCGGCCTATGCGCAACGCGGCAATCCACGTCAACGCAACCATCCGTCATTTAGTCCCTGGCTCGATTTGTATCGCAGGGATACCGGGGTGTTGGACAATTATCATCAGTTCGTTCGGCCTGAGATCCAGCTTCGCAAGACGCTGGATCAACAGAGAAGGGCGATCAACCGGCAAGACCGAGGCCTCCAGACGCTGGGGCGCGATTTCGGCCGGTTTCAGCGTAAAAGCATGGCCCGACCGACCGGAACCGGCAGTGTGTTTATGAACTACTCGCACTACTTCCCATCCGCCGGTGGCACTGGCCGGCAGCGTTGACGCGAGGTCGGTTCCCCCAGCCAGATCGAGTTGCGTGCTTTCGGGAAGGTCTGTTTAGTCTGCCCCCCCCGCAAGGCGGTTCTCCCGACTGTGGCGAGGTGGCTAGAATTCTCCGGTGGATTCAGCCGAGAGTCGGGACGTTTCTTGCGACCAGTCAACTGGCTGGAGGTTCTCATCAATGAAAGTTGTGGGTTGGCGACTACCGTATTGGGCCTAACCGGCATTTATTGATGTCCGCATAGCCAATAAGCGGTTGCCTCCGGACCTACACGCCGGAGGAATCGTGCTGTTCCACTCGTTGTCGGTTTCCTATTATTCCATTACTCCGCTAGAAGTTATGTGGGTATAAGAATTGTGAATATGGCGGAACAACTGGGGTTGTCGGTTTACTGTCGTTTCATAGAATGCGCGTGTATCGGTGAGAAGAAATGTCTTCGGATGGACCCGGAGTAACAGGCATGGCACACAAGATCGCCAAGTTGATGCTCGAGCAATCCAGAACGTTCCTGGATCGCTCCGAGGCGGTTAAGACGGCCGTTTCGCTGGGGATGCCTCTTCACGAAATCGAAGAGTATCTCGATTGGCTGGACGTGGCAGGGCAAGCGAAAGGCCGTGACGAGGCCCCGCGGGGGCGTTCCTCGAAGGACCGTCGCCCCAAGGCCGGCTGAGATGCGCGTTAAGGATTCGTAAAAGGATCACTTTCAAGCAGATTCCGGAGTTAAAGCGTTTAGCCGCCGACTGTACGTCGGTTAAGGCTGGGGTTCAGCAGTCTCACCGACGTGCCGTCGGCGGCTAAACGTTGCCTGTCTCACCGACGTGCCGTCGGCAATTGTCCGCACGAATTCAGGGTCGCAAGCCCAGGGGTATTGTACTATGGCAAGACGGCGGCGATTTGCGTCCACAAAATCGCCCCGCCGATAAGGGTCACCCCGATCGCCAGCGCTGCCAGAAACAGCCACATCACTTGCCGCCGCTTGCGATTGCCCGAGTCGACGTGAATCAGTTGGTCCAGGACTCGGTGCATCAAGTCGTCTGCGTTCTCTTCTTGACTGACGCTTGGAGGATCATCTTCGGCGGCCGAGGCGGCAAGCTCTTGCCGTGGCTCCTGCGGTGGCGAGCGGTCTTCCTGCAGGTGCACGTAAGATAGCGTGACGCGTCCGAATTTCAGGCTACTTCCCAGCGGCAAGGTTGCCGCTTCGATCGAATCCTCTTCGAGACGAGTCCCGTTTCCGCTGAGCAAATCGATCGCCCACAACGTACTCGCATCCCAATACAGCACGCAGTGAACGGCCGAAACACTGCGGCTGGTCAACCGGATCGTGCTGGGGCGCTGTCGGCCGACGATCGTCAGGCGCCGCACCAGGCGTCGATAGCCCAGTTCGTGTTTTCGGGCCGATATCTTCATGATCGGGTAGGGTGGCGAAGCCGACCCGCGCTGCAACGGATCCTTGCCCTGGGCATCGGTCGGCATATCGTCGATCGCGCGTGCGGAAATGAGGTACGGCCCGATGACCAACGATTGATCGGGTTCCAGCCATCCGTGTTGCGGTTTCTCGGTGGGACCGTCGCAAGCGAGGTCGACGCAATAGACGCCCTGCGGCAGCACGTGAAGGTAGAGACTTCGGCCAGACACGCTCGGATCGGACAACACGACTTCGGACGATTCGTGCGACCCGATCCTCGCAAACGGCTTCTCGACCCTCGTTTGCGACGCCCTCCTGGGCCCATTGACCTCTTGGGGCCCTTCGACAACAACCAGCAACTTTTGCCGGCACCAATACTCTGGAAGCATCATCACGACAATTTGAGTCCCACCAAGCCGATCGATTTTTCAACAATCAGTCAGCGTATCATACGCACCGGGAATCCGCGACCATCAACTCGATGAACCCCGCGATCATCGAACCCTCTCGCGGAGGGGTCGCCTCGAAAGAGATGGCCGTCAATGACCGCATGGCTTACTGCACCACCCATGCGGTCTATTGTGTTTCATGGATCCGGCATCGATCGGTCTCACCCCACTAATAGGCTTGAGTGGCAGAAAACTAGTTTCTTTAGTGGGTATGCAAATAAGTCTACAGGTGTATTTTCCTCCCTTGCAGACCCAGATAATCACAAAAGATCGTGTTTTTTTTATTTTGTTTGTCAGGATCGGCGGGTCGGCGGCCTATAAGTCTATGTGACTGAAGGGGAGTTTGCGCTGGATGCAGAAGGATACCCCTGTAGAGTGGTTAATAGGCTGGCAGCGATGCATGACTCGATTGGTGGTTTGATGAGGCAACTTTTCTTAGCTATCGTAATCTGCGTGTGCTGCCTCGGGTTCGGGGTTGGGCAGGCGTATGCCGCGCCGGTGCTTCAACTCTATATCGAGGGGGCTGAGTACGATACGACGACAGAGACATGGACCTTCACGCCGGACGGCTCAGCCATCAAGCTTTGGGCGATCGGAAACGTGGCCGGCCCTGGCGGCAAGGGGCCCATTGCCGACGTGAAATTGGCCGTCACTTACAGTGCTGAGATGTACGAGGAAGCTCCGCTGGGGATTACGCTCACGCCGTCGACCACCGGGTACTACGGTGGGTTCACCGATCTATCGACCCCCGACGCCCCGGATCTGAATCTGGCCGTCAAGACTTCCAAGGGCTTCTTCAATGCGACGCACACCGACGGGGTCGTCACCAACGGCAGTTCGCCGCTGTTGAGTGACGGGAAATCCTTGCCACCACACGGGGAGGCTGGCGAAGAGAATGTCTGGATGGAGTTCTTACTAGGTGATTTCGGTCAGACCGATTCCCCAGTTGCAGATTTCATTGGCACGAACGGGTATGATTTCATCAACACGTTCCCCGAATCGAGTGGCGACGGGTTTTTCGAGAACAGCGGCCAGATCAACGTGTACGAGATCAACATCACCGGTGGAGGGGGCGTTGTCCACTTCGATCTCTACGACTCGGTCGCGGGCGGAACGAAAGCAAAATTCGCCCCCTTCTCGCATGACGCGCAGATAAACCCCGAGCCGGCAAGCGTCGTCGTCTGGTCGTTACTCGGGCTGTTGGCCATCGGCATGGCCCGCTCGAGACGACGCCGATAGTTGGCGCACGTCACCCCATTCCCCTTTTCTGTCCGCGGTCGCTTTGTAGCCTCACGGCTCTGAGGCCGCCCCTCACCGGCGGGCCGTTCGAACGGGTCGAACGCAGCGGAAACCGATGTGTTCGTAGGTTGCCTCGGGAGCCTGTTTGTGACGCGTGGCCGGCTGGTGACCTAGGCGATAGTTCTCCGGCGAGAGCCAGGATCCGCCACGCAGGGTTCGTTGTTCGCCGTTGGTCGGGCCGAGCGGATCACGAGGCGGACCGGTGCCGTAGTAGTCTTCCCGATACCAATCGCCGCACCACTCCCAAACGTTGCCCGAGACGTCGTAAAGACCAAAGCGATTGGGCGGAAACCGTTTGACCGCGGCGGAAAACTCGAACCCGTCGGCGCCCGGCGGCTTGCCGTGCTGCCGATAATTGGCCCGGTAACGCCCGTCGACCGTTTCGTCATCACCCCAAGGGTAGTCGGCGTCGCGCAGCCCGGCCCGGGCGGCAAACTCCCATTGGGACTCGGTGGGTAGCCGCTTGCCGGCCCATCGGGCATAGGCCGCCGCGTCGTGCCAAGAGACATGCACCACCGGATGCTCGTCGCGGCCGGTAAGCGAAGTCGCCGGACCGCCCGGATGCCGCCAGTCGGCACCCTCAGATCGGACCCATTGTTCGGTCTGCCGATCGCAAAGATACGACCAACCCCGTTGTTCGGCGATGGTGACATAGCCGGTTTGGGTCGCGAATCGGGCAAACTGACGGTTGGTCACCTCGTGTTCGTCGATCCAGAAGGGACTCAGCGTTACCTCGTGGACCGGGCGCTGATCCGGCGCACCGACCTGCTTACCCATGCTGAACGTCCCGCCGGCAAGGTGAACCATGCGGCCCAGCGACCGATTTGCCGGGACAGGGGCCATCGGAGACTCATCCGGCCGCAGCAGCAACCAGACTCCCGCGACCAACGCAACCGCCAAGGCCGGCAGCAAGACCAGCGATACGAACTTCATTCGAAACACAGGCGAACCTCCGTGTTAGCCGTATGGGGCGCGACCGGCGGTAGCGGCTTTGTAGGGGATTGCGACTATTCCGGGCGACGGCGTTGCTGGTACTGGCGACTGGCCGATTCGAGCGTGCGACGTTCTTTTCGGGTTAAGCTGGCTTCCCCCTCGCGGTGGATCTTCTCCAGGATCCGATCGACTTCGCCGCTGAGTTTCTGTTTCTTTTCCTCGTGCTCGGGCTGATGGATCCGCAGTCTCGGCCGCGATTTGATCGGATTGAAGGAGAACAGCCGATCGGTCGCGCGAGTGAGGTTCCACCGCTGCATGTGATAGATAAACGCAAACGCCGCCCCGGCCAAGTGGACGCTGTAGGCCACATTGCCCGCGCCCGCCGAACCGGTGGCCCCCAGCATGTCGCTGCCGACCACCAACACGCCGACCAGCCAGGCCGGCACGGGGATCACGAAGAACAGCAACAGGGTCCGTCGCGGGAAGTTCAATGCGTAGAGGACGACCACGCCGGAAACGGCCCCCGAGGCCCCCACCAACATCATCGGCCTATCCGCCGCAAAATTCAGAGCCGCCCAAGTCACCGATCCGACCACCAGCAGAACCAAATACAACCGCAGGAACTCGCGTCGGCCGTAATGCGACTCGATCTCTTGTCCCAGGAAGAACAGGACCAGCATGTTGAACAAGACATGTCGGAAGACCTCGGCGTGGGCGAATCCGTAGGTCAGGAACTGCCACCACATCCACGGCTTGGTAAGCGTATCCCCGTGAGCCGCCATCCAGTAGGTCAGCCCGCTTGCGCCATGCGCGTCGGGCCAGAACAGCCCGTTGATCAGCCACAGGGCCACATTGATCGCAATCACTGCGACCACAATGGTCTGGGGCTTCCGGATCGAGAAACCCGGCTGCCCTCCGCGATAATACTCTCGGTCGTATATGCCCATGGTCCTGCAGCAACAGCGTGGAAATACTCACCAGGCAGCCGGCCCACCCGTTAGCGGGGAGGACCGATTCGGCCCCAACGTCTCACAAGCATAGGTCACAGCTCGAGTCGATGGAATAGGAATTTCCCGCCAGAAATTTCCCACACGGCCCTTCAATGTCCTTTTTGCGCTCGGTCGCCTGGGCGCTGATCCCGGTGTGGACTAGGCTAGCGTTGTTAGACCACCAAGTAATTGCGACATAACCGAGGGTGTCCGGGAATTGGGCAAGCAAATGGCGTTGCCGAAAAGCCCGCCGACTGCGTCGGCGGGATCCCCCGGACGCAGTCCGGGGG
>CAYYOX010000279.1:5941-8431 GCA_964473065.1 uncultured Planctomycetaceae bacterium
GTGCTGAACCCTGAACTCTCCCACCTTGTGTGTCGAGATTCGCGCCGATAGGATGGTTCTCCAATGGGCCGGCCAAAAACCTACTCCCGCGGCTGGCGACAACCAACATCCGGCATCACCATGGCTAAGTTTGACGTCTTTATCAGCTACAGTAGCCTCGACAAACAATGGGTTCGCGATTGGCTGAAGCCCCGGCTGGAACAGGAGAGTCTGGCCGTCTGCATCGACTTCCGCGATTTCACTATCGGCCCGCCCTCGCTGGTGAACATGGAGGAGGCGGTCGCCGAGAGCCGCAAGACGATTCTCGTACTCACGCCGAACTGGGTCGAAAGTGAGTGGACCAATTTCGAGTCGCTGCTGGTCCAGACCCGCGACCCCGCTGGACTGCGTGGCACGCTACTGCCTGTGATGCTCACCGACTGCCAGTTGCCACGACGGTTGGAAATTCTAACGCATGCGGATTTCCGACAGAAAGACAACTGGGACGCCGAGCTATCACGCCTATTGCGCGACATCGCCAAGACCTCTCCGCATCCACTCTCATCTCCGCCCAGCAAAGATGGAGATGGGGCTGTCGTTGTTGAAGCGGGGCCCCAGATCGCAATCTCTGCGCTCCCGGCGACGGGGCCGGAGTTGTTTGGACGGGATGGAGAGCTTGAACTGCTCGATCAGGCATGGGAGGAGCCGCAGAAGAATGTGATTACGCTGGTTGCCTTTGGCGGGGTGGGGAAGACCGCACTGGTGAAGCATTGGCTCGGACGTATGGCCGCCGACGATTATCGCGGCGCGCGTCGCGTCTATGGATGGTCGGCCTACAGCCAGGGTAGCAAGGATCGGGCCGCCGCGGCAGACCTGTTTATCGATCGGGCGCTGCGGTTCTTCGGCGATGCGGATCCCGAGGCCGGGTCGCTCGACCAACGGGCGGTCCGGCTGGCCAATCTGATCCGCGGCCAAAAGACGCTGCTGGTGCTCGACGGCATCGAATCGTTGCAGTATGCGCCCGGCCAAGGCGAAGGCCACATCAAGGACACGGCCCTGCGCACCCTGGTCCGCGAGTTGGCCGCCCAAAACTCGGGCCTGTGCGTGATCACCACCCGGGCCGCCGTGGCCGATCTGGCCGATCAGCAAAAGACCACCTGCCCCAGGATCGATCTGGAACAACTCAAGCCGGCCGACGGGGCCCTGCTCCTGGAGGCCCTGGAAGTTCGGGGCGACGAAAAGGAACTCGAGACGGCCTCCGAAGAGTTCGGCGGCCATGCCCTGGCACTGACCCTGTTGGGCACTTTCCTGCGCGACGTCCACGCCGGCGAGATTCGCAAGCGCGGCGAGATTGGCGAATTGAAGCACAAAATCGAAGAAGGCGGTCACGCACGGCGGGTGATGGATTCTTACGAGGACTGGCTGGGCGACGGTCCCGAGCTGTCGATCTTGCGGATGCTGGGGCTGTTCAACCGCCCGGCGCCGGCCGGGGCCATCCGCGCACTGCGGGCCGATCCGCCGATTGACGGATTGACCGACCGGCTCGACGAGGCCGACTGGATCAAGGCCCTGATCCGGCTGCGACACGCGCGGCTGCTGGTCGAGGCGAATCCGGCCGAGCCGGACTCGCTGGACGCCCATCCCTGGGTCCGCGAGCACTTTGGTTGGAAACTCCGCGAGGAGAACGAGCCAGCGTACCGGGCCGGCCACGATCGGCTCTTCGACTACTACCGCGGCGAAGGTTGCCCCAAGCAGCTTCCCGACACGCTCGACGAGATGGCCCCGCTATACGCCGCCGGCCGACACCACCAGGCGCTGGACGAAGTCCTTGTGCCGCGGATCAAACGGGGCAGGGAACACTACGACGTGAACAAACTTGGCGCGTTCGACTCGGAGTTGGCGGCCCTGTCGGGCTTCTTCGATCCACCCTGGTCCGTGCCCGTGGATGACCTCTCCGAAACGGACAAGGGTTTCGTGCTGGGCGAGGCGAGTTTTGATCTGCGGGCGGTGGGCCGACTGGCCGAGGCCGTCGAGCCGATGAAGGCCAGCCTGGATGAACGCGTTCGACTCGAAGGCTGGAAGAACGCCGACACAGCCGCCGGCAACCTAAGCGAGTTGCACTTGACGCTGGGCCGGGTCGACGAGGCGGTCGAGTTGGCCGAGCAGGCAGTCGACTACGCCGACCGCAGCAAGGATGCGTTCCAGCGGATGGCCATGCGGACAGCGCTGGCTGACGCGCTGCATCAGGCCGGCCGAGTCGAGCAGGCCGAGGCACTCTTCGACCGGGCCGAGGCGACGCAGAAGGACGACCAGCCGCAATTCCCGCTGCTCTACTCAGTGCAGGGCTACCAGTACTGCGACCTGCTGTTGGGCCAGGGCCGCTGGGCGGATGTGCTGAAACGGGCGGCTGAGACGCTAAAGTGGGTCACCAAAGAGAACTTGCTGCTCGACATCGGCCTGGACCACCTTTCGCTGGCCCGGGCTTCGGTGCTGGCCGCCCGGGCGGGTCGG
>CAYYOX010000280.1:0-8416 GCA_964473065.1 uncultured Planctomycetaceae bacterium
CGGGACCCGGCGTGTGGACATACAACCCGCCGCCCGGCCGATAGCCTTCGACGTGGTAGGTGTAGACGTGGGAGATTTGCAGGTGATGCCGCTGGATGACCAGCATGTCGCGGAAGCCCAACTTTTCGGCGTAGAGATCCTCGGCCAACTGCTGCTCGGCCGGCGAGCGTTCCTCCGTTTGGAAGGCGTATAGGGTCTCATTGGAAGGACTGGAAGAATAGACGGCAATCTCCGATGCGCCCGGATTGTGAGTTTTGACGGTCGTGTAAGCATTGAGGAACTTTAGCGTGACCGTCTTGACCGTCGACCGTGGGATCTTGATCCGTTGCGGATTGCCGGTCAATTGGAACGTCCCTTTGACAACCGGTTCGGCCACGCCGTCGAGATAGACTTCGTAGTTTTTGAAGCATTCCTCCAGCACCATGGCCGTCCGCCCGTAATAGACGATCTCGGCCACGTCGACCGGCTGGTCCCACTCGAGCTTAAACCATCCTTGAAACTTCGCCGGCTCCCCGGGAACGCACCAGGCAATGTTTTGATCTATCTGGAACGTACCAGGCCAGGTTTTCATCCCTCTGTAAAACGGCATCGGCGCCTTGCCATCGACGGCAAACTTCGCCAGAAACCGCCCGTCGAGTTCCGCACTGGCCGAGACCTTGGCCTTGCGCGCCAAGTTCTCCGGTTCCGCCGCCCAGGCTGCGCGGGCCAGCAACCCCAAGAACAAGAAAGCGATCAGCATCGAGGTTCGACATTGCATCGCAGGTTCTCCTCCGTTGAATAATGGTTCTTGAGGCAAACACGCCTCATGGTAGTAGATTAGACTTCATCAGGCAATTCGTAACCATTGTGCATTTCGCGACTGAGGTAGGAGTTTGCTTCATCGTCGCCGACAAAGAGTTCTTTTTCCGGGTCCCATTTGAGATTGCGTCCCACATAGCGTGCGATATTGAGAATGTGGCAGAGCGATGCCGTTCTGTGTCCTGCCTCCACGCTGTCAATGGGTTCGTCGCCCGTTATGCAACACTCGAGCCAGTTGCCAAGGTGCAACGCCATGGAAGAACGATTTTGCTGATCTTGCGACGGTTGGCCTTTAAGGAGCTTCTGCGCGATTTCTTCCGGATTCGAGGCAAGCCCAGCCCGTTTGATCTCGAGCTTGCCATTCTCGCCGATGAATACCCCGCCAGCCCCGATTTGTTTGGAGGTGGGATCAAGGATCACGGTGTTACCATTGGCATACTTGAACGTCAGGTGCGGCGTGCTGCACAGTTCTGCTCCGCGCATCAGGGATTCCGGCTTGTTGTATGTCGGCGCTTCAAGGGCCTCGCCTTCGACGATGATTTCGGTGGGCCCCGTATTGTCCATACCAAGAGCGCTTTGAATCTGGTCGAGCCCGTGCGTTCCCCAACCGGTCATCTCGCCGCCGGAATACGGGCGGAAAGAAATCCAGCCCGGGTTGGTACGGGGGGTGTAGATTCCAAAACTAAACGGAACCTTTTTGGTCGGTCCGCACCACATATCCCAGTCGAGTCCCTCGGGAATCGCTTCCGCAGGCAAATTCGAAAACCATGGACTTTGATAATTGCAGGCGATGACCTTGTCGATTTTGCCCAGCCCGCCCTCACGAATGAATTTGCAGCCGCTGATGTTCGCCGGCATGGATCGTTGCTGCGAACCGCTCTGGAAGACCCGGTTGTACTTACGGGCAGCCTCGACCATTTTCCTTCCTTCGACGACGGTCAGCGACATGGGCTTTTCCGTATAAACGTGCTTGCCGGCCTGGCAGGCATGGATACAGGTCAGCGCACGCCAATGCTCGGGCGTCGACGAAGTAATGGCATCAACGTCTTTGCGTTCGAGAATCTCATGGTAATTCTGACAGGTGTTCTTGGGGTCAATGCCGAGCTTTGTGGCCATACCCACGGCACGCGGAAGGTAAACATCACATACGGCAACAGGCTGCGACAGTTTGTTGTCTGCTGCAGCCTTGAAAGCGACGCTCCCTTGGCGCCCAACACCGATGGCCGCAATTCCAATGCGGTCATTGGCGCCTGGAGCACCATCTTCGCCTAATGCCGAACGTGGAACGAAAAGCGGCGCTGCAAAAAGGGCCCCGCCTACACAGGCCGTCTTCTTCAAGAACTCTCTTCGACTCTTATCTGTTTTTTTCATAACGCTCATCCTTATTAGTTTGGACTCTTGAAATCTGGTCCCCTCTCCCAAAGGGAGAGGGGAGATTCTGCACGTCTTGTCACTGCTCCATTCGCTCGACGAACTTACGCCATGCGTCCATGGAACGCTTGAGGTTCTCTCGCCGGTCGCCCTTGATGTTGTAGCATTGCAGGCCGATCGGTCCGTCGTACCCTAACATCCGGAGTGTTTTCAACACGGCGAACACGTCATACTTGCCCTGGTCGAGCGTCTGGATCAGCTTGCTTGTTCCGCTGTTGACGTCGGCGCCGTTGATCGAGACGAGAATCATCCGAGGCATCGCTTGCTTCAGAAACGGGGCGTAGTCACGGTTTCCCTCGGCGGCGATCCAATGGACCAGGTTGAATGACGAGCCTACGTTCGGCATGTCCACCTTGTCGGCCACGCGCATCGCATCCTGGAATCGACCCACGTAAAAACCGCCGTGCGGATACAGGGCGACCCGCAACCCGGCCGCCTTGGCCCATTGGCCCACCTGCCGGACGGCCGCCACCGCGCGATCGTCGTGCTTGCCGTCGTCAGGCAAACCGCGGACAGTGAGCCAGATCACCGTGTCGCGACCCTTGAGTTGTTCGATTGCCCGTTGCAAGTTCGGGCTATACTCGGGCTGTTCGGCCGCGATGTCCGCGTAGACGTAGGTGCTGAACATCTTCAAGCCATGGGTGTCCAAGGCGGCAAGCATCTCGGGAATCTGCTCCGTGCCCGAGCGGCCTGAGTATCCGATCCCGGCGTAGCCGAGCTCCTTGAGCATCGTGGCCTGTTCCTCAAGCGGCAACTCGTTACCCCCCGTGCCGTTGTCGAATGCAAAGAAAGCGTTGTCGAGTTTCATCGGCGCTGCCGGTTCAGCGGCCGCGGCCGCGCCGGCGAGAGCCGGTACGAGCAACGAAACGCTTAGCAACGTGAGTAGGGTGGACATTGTGTGTTCCTTTATCGGTAGGATCAATGGGAATAACCTCAGTCGTTCATGTATGCTCATCTATTCTCTTGCGGCTTCCAGGGCCACGGGATTCTCAGGGTCGAATTCCAGCAACGGCCAGACGATTTCGCCGCGATGCTGTGCGGCATCGTTGTTGTAGGCGCCAAGATTCAGCGAGTTCGCGTCCAACCAGAGGACCACGCGGCGGAACTCTTCCGCCGTAATCTTCCCGCTCTGCAGAAGTTCTTGATGCGTCTCGTCCAACAGGGCTTTGCCCATGCGAGACTCGCGGGCGCCGAAGCGGCCGGCTGTGGTTCGATAGCCTCCATGGCGGGGAACGAGGCCCAACGACTCGTAATTGCCGTGGAAATAGAAGGCGTATGGCTCCAAATCCCCATACTTGGCGCTTTGCATGGCGGTCTGCTCGGCCTTGTGGCAGGGGATGCATGTCTTCTCCAGAACCGGTTTGGCCAGAAGCGGGTAGGACGCCGGAACCGGTCCCAGCGACGTCTCGGGCTGAATGACCGAGGGCGGGCGCTGGAAGGCCAACTTCGGGGCCGATCGGCGGGGCGCTCTTGATTTGTCTTCATGGCAGCCCACGCAGGAGAGGTGCTCGCCCGGATGGACATAGGTGCCGCTGCGCATCGATTGGATCGCCATACCCCGTTCATCCAGAACCTGAAACATGATCTCGCATCCGACGGGCGCATGGAAATAGGCACTGCCGTCACTTTCGACCGGCACCGTCCCCAACGCGATCCGCGGCAATCCCCCCTTCGAGTATCCGACCGTCGATGCGTGATCTATGCCGCTGCTCCACGGTTTGGGTACCAGCCGGAGAATCCGCAGGGCCTTAATCTTTGTCCCGGGAGGCCATGGCTGGTCGGCATTGTAGACATCCAGGATGCTGATCACGGCCGATTGCGACGAGTCGCCTTGTTGCGCCGAGGCTTGTGTCGTACCGGGCGGGATCACGGGCGGTTTTGTCCGTGGCCGAAGCGGTCGCGGACTTTGCCCGCCCTGGGCTGTCAGCAACTCCATGTTGCCGAAGACGTCAACCAGGACCAAGGCGCTGCCCTTGTGCGAGGCGAGGTAGTACGACGGGCTCAACGGCCACGGCGTCACAAATTCCGCGTCGGGTGATTCATACATGCCCTGGAGTTCATGGGAAAGCTCCGCGCCCCGGATGAAACGAACTTGGGACATGCGGTTGTCGTCGGGGATCGACGTGTCAATCACCACCAGCAAGCCGGGCGTCGACGCGTGGTGGGTGCCGGCAACGGCTACATACTTGCCCGCGGCGTTCGGAATCGCGCGGATATGGAACTCCGCCCAAGGTCGATCCGCACGGCCGTCGTACGCATTCTCGGTCAGGTCCAACGTCGAATGAGGATAGGCATAATTGCCGTGCGGCGCACGCGGGTCGCGCCCGTCGGGATAGCTCGTCCAGATATGATGACCGGCCGAGAAGTCGCGGTCCACGTAATCCCAGCGCGTGTAGATCAATCGCCCGTCGTTATCCACCGTGGGAAACAGTTCGCTCGTTTCATGCCAGCTCAACGGGATCACGTCGCTGCCGTCGTCCGTCATGCTGAACAGGGTCCCGCACGCCTGCGGGACGAACGAAAGGCAGCGGGCGGAAATCCAGCGGCGGAAGGAGATGAACGCGATTCGGCCGCCCGGCAGAAAACACGGTTCGACGTCCGGGAACCAACTGTCGGTAAGCTGTTGCAATGACGTACCGTTGATCTCGCCCTTGAAAATGTGATACGGCGCCTCGGGGCCAAGCCGCTTGGCGAACGCCACCGACTGGCCATCAAAGCTTAGGTCGAAAGCGAAGTGATATTCGCCGGGGAAGTTGACCAGCCTCTTGCCGCGATGGCGACCGTTTTCGATGACCGCGTCGGTCAAGAGCGGCTCGACATGCGGCGCCTCGGTCTTGTAACCGCCCAGCACGAACAATCCGGGCCGCGCGACGCCGTCCGGTTCTGATTCGCCCTCGGGCGTGCGATGCAACAGGGCGGGCCAATCGGACTCTTTGGGCGAGTTGCGGATCAGGCTGTTTTCCAACGACCCTCCATTGCCCCAGGGAGCAATGTGGATGCAACCTCGGTACCCCACGCCGCGACTGAAAACGATCTGCTCGAACGAGAGCAGCGGATTGCTCAAGGCCAGCCGCCGTCGGAGGGCACAGATATCCAGAAAGAGTTGCGTCTGCTGCTCTTCGCTCAAGGGTGCCTTCGATTGCTCACGCAATTTCGCAAGCGCCGTATCCGCCCAGGAGAGATCCGCCGCGCCGTCAAGCGTTCGCAAGTCCCCCAGCAGGGCCTCGGTGCGACGGAGGATTACGTCCGTAGGCGTCTTGTCGGTCGGATGGATCAGCGAATGGATATTGACGACCCGGTCTTGCGATTGTTCGAGTTGGCAACAGGGCCGCTGCATGTCCCGTTTGATCAGCGACAGTTCGTACAGCCACAAGTCGCGAACTTCCTGAGCCTGCTGCTCGCTCGATACATCAATAGCAGCCTCTTGTGACGAACCGTCAGCAGCTACAGCCGGCAATGCCGCGAGCGTTCCCAGCAATACAACCGTTGCTAATCCACTTCTCGCGTCGATCATTCGATCCATTTTGGATTCTCGTCCTGGCGGGGAGTAATAGTTCGACCATATTGCCTTGAATTCCACGACCTAGCCCCCTTTTTTTGGGAGAGGGTTAGGGTGAGGGATTGCGTGTCTCTCTTATGCCCGCATCCCCGGCCCCTCTCCCAAAGGGAGAGGGGAGGTTGAACTTGCATCTTACAAGAGCGCTACAATCCCTCCACGGCCCAGCCTTCGCGGTAGGTGCGGCGGATATATTGGTTGGCTTCCGCCAGATTGGTTATCTTCATCTGCTCGGCGTCGTAAGTCAACTGCTTGTCGGGGCAACGCAGGGCCACCGTTCCCAGCAGGATGACCTCGGTCAGCGGGCCGGCGTAATCGAATCCGGCCGCCGTCTTGCCCTGGTTGCGACAAGCATCGACCCAATGCCCATAATGGTGTCGCGGCTCGATCTGGGGGCTCGGGTAATCCTTGAACTTCTCGGCCGGGAATAACTGAGGGCCGCCCACATGGGGCAGCAACAGCGCGCCGGCCTCGCCCAACAGCAGCGATCCCTGCGGAGGAAATCCCTGGCCGCCGATCTGCTGTCGAACTTCGTCCGGCGGATACTTGCCGCCGTCCGACCAGGTGAACTCGAGCGTCGACTCGGCCGTCAGTTCGTTGCCGGGGAACGTGTAGCGAACGATCTGCCAAACGGGCCACGTCTCCGCGCGCCGCAAAGGCGAGTCTCGCCACTCGGGGTCGACCTCAGCGCTGACCGACCGCGGCGCGCCCAGCCGGAGCGCCTGGTACGGCGTGTCAATAATATGGCAGCCCATGTCGCCAAGCCAGCCTGCGCCGAAGTCCTGCCATCCGCGCCACAACGAGGGATAATAGACGCCCAGCTTGTGCGGCCGTTCGGGCGCTGTGCCCAGCCACGCATCCCAATCGAACGTCGCCGGCACGGGATCCTCGCCTTGGGGCCTGGGACCGGCGGGACGATATCTGCCCGCCGGTTTGTTCGACCATGCGTAAACCCGCTTGACCTTGCCGATCGCCCCGTCGCGAATCATCTGCACGGCCATACGATAACCGACGTTGGCATTGATCTGGATACCCATCTGCGTGACCACGCCGGCCTTGGCGGCGGCCGTGGCTATCTGCCGAGCCTCGTAGACATCATGCGTTAGTGGCTTCTGACAATACACATGTTTGCCCCGATTGATGGCGCTCATTGTGATCGGTGCATGCATGTGGTCAGGCGTGGAGACATTGACCGAATCGATCTTGTCGCCTTCCGCCTCCAGCAGTTCGCGCCAGTGTTGATACGGCCGTGCTTGTGGGAATTTCTTGGCCGCGGCAGCCAAGCGAACCGTATCGATGTCGCAGATCGCCACGATTTCCACATCGGGGTTCGAGCCGAACTGTCGCAAGTCCTCGCCCCCCATGCCGCCGATCCCGATCGACGCATGTTGGAGTTTTCCGTTGGGTGATCTTGCCGAGACGACCGCGGGCAGGATCGCGGCGCCGAGTCCCGCGTTGAGACCGTGCTTCAAGAACCTTCGTCGAGTGGTTCGCAGACTGAGCATCGTACTTTCTCTTTCTTTGGCGTTGATTGCAGAGCTCGCAATGGGTGGGAAACTGTAAACTCAATTTCGTTGTCGCAAAGCCGCATCGTCTCTGTCGACAACGTGTGCCTGCGACATGTCGAGCCCTTCGACGCAGTCGGCGTCGCAGATGCACCAGACTTCCGGGTGCATCCAGAGCAACGAGGCGGGGAATTGCGTGGTGATCCGTCGGGCAAGGAACTGCCGCATCGCCGGTCTCTTATGAGACCCGGTGACCAACAGCATCACCTTCCTCGCGTGCATGATGTTGCCCATGCCGAGTGTGAGCCCGCAACGGACGGCCTCCGGCACGTCGGAGTCGTCTAGCATGGCATGGGCCATGGCCGTGTCGGAGAGCTGGGCGATGTGGGGATGTCGGCGAAGCGAGTCGGCCGGCTCATTGAATCCCAGGTGCCCGTTGATGCCCAGTCCGAGCACACAGAGATCGATCGGAGCCAGCCGCTCCAACTCCGCGAGAATCCGATCACACTCGGCCTGATCGTCCTGGGGGTTGCAGTGGAACGCGATAAACCGCTCATCGGGAATTTGAAGCGGATCGATCAGGTGTTTTCGCAGATAATACTCACACGTGGCCGGGTCGTCGGGCTGCAGCCCGCCCCACTCGTCGAGTTTCACGAAACGCACTTCCGAGAAAAGCTCGGGCTCCTCGGCCTGTCGCGCCGCCAGAAGTTGATAGCTTCGCGTCGGCGAACCGCCCGTGGCCAGGCTGATGGACAGATCCTTCTTGTCCCGAATCTCGTCGGCCATCATGTCGGCCGCCGTACGGCTCATCGCTTCGAGGTCTTCGCAGACGACCAACCGGCAGCCACTGACCATGGGCGCCGATTCGTGCGCCCCATCTACGCGTTGAGGCCCGCTACGGTCGAATAATGTTCTGTCCCGGTCTTCCATGTCGATCTAAATAGTTATCGGGATCTTTGGCACCCACGCACCACTCCAGCATATCAGGTCACCCCTCCCCCTCGTAACCCGCAAAATCGGCTTTTTTTGCCAGAACTTTGTCCGGGCGACGTTCCTCTGTTGCCCTCGCTATTGTTATTGTACGTTCGTCGGCCCCGGCGCTCGACACGGCTTGCCATCCTGGTCG
>CAYYOX010000281.1:0-8408 GCA_964473065.1 uncultured Planctomycetaceae bacterium
CCGATCAGGCCCGTGGTCCCCAGAGGAACCGTAGTGCCGTCGAATGTAACACTGGCTGAGCCGGTCGTGCTGAGGATGCCTTGCTCCATGGTCAACGATCCGAGGCTGACTCCCACCGGGTTGCTGATTTGAAGGATCGAATCGGCCGAGACGGTGATCTGGGTGGCGGCCATCTTGACAGGGTCCAACGGATCGCCGTCTGTTGGCATCGAGCCGGGAGCTGCGTACAGAGCGGCCACTTCACCGGCATCCAGTGCCGCGCTGTGAATGAATGCCTCGTCGACCGAGCCGATAAACGCCCAGGGGAGGTTTCGGTTGTCCGTCCCGATGGCCAGCCCGGCCACCGGCGAGAAGGCCAAGGCCTTGTTCGTCTCCCCGATAGGCACGCCGTCACGGTAGGAGACAACCCGGTCGTTGTCGTACGGATCCCAAGTCATCACATAGTGGTGCCACTGGGAGTCTACCGGGACTGAAGTCGGTACGGTTCCATATTCAACGCCGTCGCTGAAATACCAGGCCCAGCCGTCGGCCCCGTAGCCCGTCGTATCATCACCCCAACGGGAAAGCATGGGCCCGCCGGTACCCGTCGAGTCGTTTGCCCAGAACGAGACGGTCAGTCCGTCGGGAAACGTGCGCAGATCGTCCTGATCGTCGACCCAAAGTTGGCTGAACCCGTCGAACTGGACGGCTCCGCCGGAAATGCCCAAGGCGTTGGGCAACGGAGCGCCCACTTCGCTGGCATCGTGTCCGTTGCCCGAGTCGTCCGCGCCGAGGTTGAGCGGGTTGTCAAAGGACCAGTAGGCGACGGCCTGCCCGCCAGGACTGAGGCTGAGCATACCGCCGGCCAATTGGACATCGGTGATCCCGCCGAGCGGGTCGGCGCCGTTTGCCTTGACCGATCCTTGCTCCACGCGCAAGGCGGAGGCCGGATCGCCGGTAATGCTTTGCGGGGCCAGCATGCCGGCCCCTTGCTTGGTGAGGATGCCGGGGCCGACGGTCAATGTGCCCACGGCCAGGGAAGCCGCCGTGATGACCGTCGCATCGCCGGTCGTGCTCAACGAGCTAATCGAACCGCCTTGGCCGAGCGAAAGCGAGCTGTTGTTACCCAGGCTCACGGTCCCTGCCGGGGCGTCGATCGTCTCGGCCAGCGTCAAGGAGGCATCGTTGGCAAGTGCCAGCCCACCGCCGGTGATTTGGAGAATAATGGCCGCTTGGACCCCGGTCACGGTGACCGTGTTGCCGGGGATCCGCACGCGGTTTTCGCTGGTGGGATAGGCGCCTGCCGGGCTGCCGTCATTAAGGTTCCAGCCAGGAGGGATCAGGTCATCGTCGCCCCAATTGCCGTCGCCCAGTGCGTCCCAGACCAACATGGCGGGCAAGAGTTCCAATCGCACGGCGTCGTGCATCAGGAAACCCGCCGCATCATTGTCCGAGAGGTTCACGTCGAAAGTTCCGTCGCCGATCCAGACTTCCTTGTTGAGGTCTTGCCAAGGGTTGCCGTCGTTGACATCCGCGGTCAAGACCCGCTGGTCGACATGGACCGAGCCGCCGCCGTCGGTCAGATCGAACTGGGCATCGGTAGATCGGTTCGCATGGGTCACCCAAGTGGTGGAGACGCGATAATCGCCGGCCGGCAGACCGCTAAACGACCAGGACGCCGTGTCGGCGCCCGCCCCAGTGGTTTGATACCACGAGTCGCCGGTAAAGACGGACGGATTCCCCGGGTTTTCCTGAATTGGACCCCAACCACCCGTGGTGCTGTAGCCGGACGGCGAATTGCTGTCGATGACGAAGACGTTCGGATCGCCCATCAGATCGGTGCTGATCTGGATCGCATCGGCCATCATGAAGCCCACCAGATCCGTGTCGGAAAGCGTGACCGTCAGCGTCCCATCGGTGACCGGGATGGCGAGGTCATTCAACGAGTTCCACCAGCCGAACCCTTCGGCGTTGAAGCCGCGCCATGGGGTTTGTTGGCTGACCACGTAGGAGCCCAGCGATCCGCCGGTGTCGGAGATGTCGTACTGGGCCGAGATCGTGCGATTCGCCCAAGGCGACCACGAGGCCGCGATGTAGTAATCGCCGTTGTCCAGCCCGGTGAATGTCCAGGTGGACGTATTCGCCGTGTCCTCAAGGGATTCAATTCTTATGCCGTCGCTCCAACCCGAACCGATGTTAACCCAATCACCGCTGGAGGAATGTCCCGGGTCGCCCCAGCCGATGACCGCGGCCGGGGCCGGGACGGCCATGGCCACAAGCAGCGCACTAAGCGCCAAAACACAGAACGAAATTCTTTTAACAAACATTGCTTTCTCCTTCGAAGAGTAAAACGGTAAACAGACTCAAAAGGTGTCCAAGAAATAAAAAAACGCCTACCCTCCTGGGTGGCGCTTCCGTCTACGTACGCTGCCTCACTTGCTATCTGAAGTGTGCGCTCGGCGTTGTGCACACTGCACAAGATTGGCAAAGCCCATAACTCTCAATATCAACATAACCTATCACAAATCCGGAAAAATGCAAGGGTTTACCCCCCCCCCCGCAAGAAACGTGAAGAAAAGTTGAAATTGGCCCGATTGGGGGGAAGCTGGGGTGGAAAAACCGGTGTTATTGGGGGCATCGGCGTGGTGGCAGTGCGTGAATTGTAGGGTGCGTGAAACGCACCAATTTCAATGCATTGCGGCAAATGCGGGGACGACACGAAAAAGGTCTCACGCAAAGCCAGAGCGACGTGGGCATGGAAACCGGTCCGAACGCCCCCGATCATCCGAAGGTGTGGCAAATGGCGAGCAATTCGTTTAGCATTGGTAAGAAGAGCCGTGGGGAACGGGGCTTGAACGGCTGCGCACCAACATCCAACCAACGAAAGGTCGCAAATCGTGACAGCAGCGGGGATCTTGTTGCTCGGGCTACTGGCCTTGGCCGCGCCGGCGGGGGCCGAGACGTGGGACTTGGCCGAGGACTTCGTTCTCGACAGCAACACGCAGGGCAACACGTGGCAGTATTATCAAATCACCGACGGCATCCGGGACGGTTCTTACGACCTGCTGCCGGCCAAGCGCAGGGCATACCATTCTCGCAACGGTCTGGACGGCTGGGACGGCGGAGCCAATGGATTCGATGCTTCTACGGCGTTTCCGTTGGTGTTGAAGAACACGACGGATTCATCGATCGACCTCTGGGGCCCTAATCAGGGAACGGTGCCGGCCGGCGCGGTCGTGGTCCATCCCTGGGCCGACACGGCTGATAAGGAAGGTGGCACGCCGACGCATGTGGCGATTGGCTTCAAGAGCCCGATCACCGCGGTGATAAGCATCCGCGGCAACCTCCGTATCGCTCCCGACAGCCGAACGGGAAACGGAGTCGAGTGGTTCCTCGACCTGGGTGACTCGTCGCGGAATCTGGCCAGTGGCACGTTGGGGGCCGCCGGCGGCAATACCGAGCTGTCGAACCTCGAACTGTCCGGCGTGGCGGTCGAAGCCGACGACATGCTCTTCTTGATCATCGGCGCCCGCGGCGAAGTGAGTATCGACGCGACCCTCGTTTCACTAGAGATACGTGGTGCTGCGCTGACCGTAGCGCAGGTGCGTGCACGTGCAATCTCGAAAATCCCTTTTGCTCAGCCGGCGATTCCGCGCGAGCCTTCCGAGCCCGAGACCCGCGACCTGACGCCGCAAGAGGCCGACGCCGTATTGCAGCGAGACTGGCTGTTCCAGGCCGATGGCAAGCCGACGCACCAGCGGGTGCGCGACGAGATCGCGTGGGCCCGTCAACTGGCCACGCGATTAGCCCACACGCCCAATCCGCCCGACTTGTCTGCCGAACTGAAGCAACTGGCCGAGCTCGAAGACCGGTTGTCCGACGAGGCCCCCTCGGCGGCCGAACCCGTGCTGGCCGATGCGGAGCTTTATTATGCCGTGCGGCGAGTGAAACGTCGGATCGCGCTGAAGAACCCGGTGATCGATTTCTCGCAGGTGCTCCTGATCGACAATCCCTATCCCGAGGGGATGCAGTGGTGGCATCAGTCCCGACATCGCAATGGGATGATGGCGGTCCCGGGCGGCCGGCTGTTGGTGCTCGACGGGCTTCACCCGGGCGGTCACGTCCGCAAGCTGGGTGGCGAGGCGCCGGGCAGTTTCTGGCGGCCCGACCTGTCGTTTGACGGGCGGCGCGTGCTCTTCTGCTACAAGGCTCACCACCAGAAGAGCTTCCACTTGTACGAGATCAACCTCGACGGCAGTTCGCTACGTCAGCTTACTAGCGGCGACTATGATGATCTGGACCCCATCTATCTGCCGGATGGGCACATCATGTTCGCCACCACGCGGGCCAATACGTACATCCGCTGCTTTCCATGCACGTATTCATATATCCTGGCCCGCTGCGACGCCGACGGGGACAATGTTTACCTGTTGAGTCACAACAATGAACCCGACTGGTGTCCCTCGCTCTTGCACGACGGCCGGGTAATCTACTCGCGTTGGGAATACCACGACAAGGCCCTATGGCGGATCATGAGCTTGTGGACAACCAACCCCGACGGCACCAACACGTCCGCGTTCTGGGGTAATCAGAGCGTTTGGCCCGACCATCTGGCCCAGCCGCGGGCGATTCCCGGCAGTAACCGGGTGATGTTCGTTGGCTCGGCGCATCACGATTGGTTCGCCGGCCCTATCGGCATCATCGACCCCGACAAAGGTTTCAACTTCCCCCACGGCCTGACCAAGGTCACTCCCGACGTGCCATGGCCGGAGTGCGGCAAACCACCGTCGGATCCGCACGAAACGGACGACTACCATCTGTCGGGCAAGTATGCCGCCTACCATTCGCCGTATCCGCTTTCGGAAGAGGATTTCCTGGTCTCGGCCCGCGCGGGAGACCTCTCGTCACGCGTAGCGGTGCCGCCCAAGTTCAAGCTCTACCTGATGGACGTGTACGGCAACCGCGAGTTGATCTACGAAGGGCACTACAACGTCCTGCACGCGATGCCGGTGGCGCCCCGCCACGTACCACTTCAGCGGCCGGACCACGTGGCCTGGCCGGGCACTGGTGAAGATCGCAAGCCGGCCGAGCCGGGTGTCTTCTACAGTGCCGACATCTACCAGGGTGTGCCGGATCTGCCGCGCGGCAGTGTGAAGTACTTGCGTGTGATCCAAATGGATCCGCGAACCTACTCCACTTGGAGCGTGAAAGGCCGTTTCAGTGGGCCGGCCGTCTCGGTGGTCCAGGACGATGGCGTGAAACGATTCCTCGGCACGGCCCCGGTACACGACGACGGTTCCGTGGCATTCAAAGTGCCCGCCGGAGCGGCGCTACACTTCCAACTGCTCGACGAACGCTATCGGGCCCTGCACACGATGCGCTCGTTCACCGGGGTAATGCCGGGCGAGCGTCGCGGCTGTGTCGGCTGCCACGAGTCGCACAGCACGACCCCGCAAGTCGGCGCCCGCCTCGACCTGCGCCGGCAGCCGTCGGAGTTGACACCGCCGCCTTGGGGAACCAAGAGCATCAGCTATGAACAACTTGTACAGCCCGTGTTGGATCGCTATTGCGGCGACTGTCACCAAGGTGACGGGGAGGCCCGAAAGGATTTCGACTTGACGCTGCGGCCTGGTCGCGGGCCGTTTACGGAACCGTACCTGAGCCTGGTCGGGTACACCGACTACAACAACGTCGGGATGCCGAAAGGACCCCCGGGGATTGCCGGGGCCATGCTCGCGGAAAACTTTCCCCAGAGCGATCCCGCCAGCTACAAGACCTTCCGCCCGATGAAGTACCTCTCCTACACCAGCCGATTGATCGAGATGGCTTCGGACGGAAAACACTACGAGGTAAAGGTCGATCCGCTGAGTCTGCGTCAGCTTATCGGCTGGGTCGACGCGAATTGTCCGTTGCTTGGCGAGGACGAGGTTCGCGCGATTGCCGACTGCGACTTCCCCGGCATCGAAGCCCTACCCATTCGCCCCCGCACGAAAACGGCCCCGGTCATCAAGCGGCCTTAGTCTTAGAACTTGTAAGGGAATTACTTCCGGAATTTGTTTAGCCGCCGCCGGCACGGCGGTGAGGGCTAGGCCTCCAATCTCATCGCCGTGCCGGCGACGGCTAAACGTCCAGTGATAAGGGAGAAGATTATGTCTTGTTGGAAGGCTTTGTCGGCGATTGTCACGACGATCGTGCTGAGTGGGAGTCTGGCCGTGGCCCAGACCGCGCAAAGCGATGCGGACGAAGGCGCTTCGGCCAAAAAACCGCTGATCAGGAAGTTGGGGACGATCGATTGCGACTTGGTCGAGACCACCCCGATTGTCTTCCACGATCGACTTTATCGGTTTGAATACGTTCGCGCGAAGTACCAGCCGAATACGACGGGTGATTCCTACTTTCGGTTTATCGACGTGGCCAGCGGCGAGCCTACGCCCTCGTTTGCCGTGGGCTACCACCTCGGCAGTGCGATGGTGGAAGGAGACACGGTCTATGTAACGGGCACGAACACATGGGGCGGCCAACGCGTGGAGATCTTCGCCTCGAAAGACCTTAAGCACTGGGACACTTTCAACGCGCTGAACCTGCCGGGATTTGGCATCTATAACACGTCGATGTGGCGAGCCGGGGACAAATACGTGCTGATGTTCGAGATCGGCAAACCGTCGGAAGAGGCCGGCGCGGCGTTCACGGCGAGGTTTGCCACTTCCGCAGACCTGAAACACTGGGAACTGACGCCGCCGGAGTGCAACTGGACCAAGATACACTACAGTGCCCCACATGCCCTGCGGTATCTTGACGGCTTCTTCTACGTCTTCTACCTCCATTCGCACAACGGCTACGAAATGCGCGTGGTTCGTTCCCGAGACCTGATCCACTGGGAACTCAGCCCGTTGAATCCCGTTCTGCGGGCGTCGGAGGACGACAAAAAGATCGCCAACCCGAAGCTCACCGCCGCGCAGCGCGAGCGGATCGCCAAGGCGAGGAATCTCAATAATTCGGACTTGGACCTCTGCGAGTTCCAAGGGAAGGTGGTCATCTATTACTCGTGGGGCGATCAGCAAGGCATCGAGCACCTGGCCGAAGCGGTCTTCGACGGGACCCTGGAGGAGCTGCTACGCGGCTTCTTCCCGCAGTAGCAGGCGGCATCATTGCTGCTGAAACATGATCGCGGCGACGGATTCTGCCGTGCTGTCGATATGCCGGGCCATAGCGGTCGGTGCCCACATCACGGGCATCCCCAGCTTTCTCGCGCACTGCACTGCCCGATTCCATCGCGGCGCCATGGCCCCCACACGGGCACAGGCCGTCATGCACCAGTGATAGTTCCACGGATCGATGATCGGCACGCCGACATGTTTCGAGTCGACCGAAAAACGGCACCGCCCCTTATGGGTGGCAGGATTGTGCCGGGAACTCGTCCGCCGTCTAATATCTCGGATGCGTCGATTTCCCAACCTTTGCTTGGACGTTCAGGAGTGCAAAAATTCGGGTCGCGATTGGCTTCCCTCGGTATGCCAGCGGCGACATGGGGTGTTGAACAAACCGCACTGGTATTGGATAATCGGATGGTCGCTTGACGCCGGTCTTTTCGTCCGGGAGGGGCATGTTGTAGGCTTGGTGTCGGGTGGCACCGATCGTAAGGAACAGATGTACAAGAGACACCGAGGACAGTCCAGATGACCACACGCAAGACAAGATTGACCCGTTTGTGGAAGGGTTGGATTCAAATTCTTAGCTTAGCTCTTTTCGGAGGCTTGGCATGTGTTTCGTCAGCCGCGGCAGCCGAAATACCACCGAAAGTCCAACAGGCACTTCAACGCAATATGGAGGCCCTTAGCCCGATTAGCGTTTCCTGGACCCAGCAACTCGGCAGCGACCTGTCGGTCCAGGAATGGCTGAAGAAGGTGAAACTCGAAGGGTTTTATGTTGACGAGTTCTCGCCGGCAGAGGTGACCTACGCCTGGCAGGATGGAATGTCGTACTCACATATCCGGCAGAGCAAGACTCTGCTCGATCTCGGTATCTTTGTGGATAAGGAGACCGGTGAGGTCCGCGCCAAACCTGGCTTTGACTTTAGTAAGTTGCCACGCCATATCATTTTTACGGAACGCACATGCAATCGCAGAAAGCTATTCAGCGGAGAGGGGAGGAGCAAAGGCCGGGCGAGTCTTATTATCGACTCCGTCGACAACCCGAAATTCTTCTCAAGAGACAGCATCTTTTTTGAGTCGAAATATTTTCGCGAAGCGGGGTTCGTGCTGCCACGCTCGATCGCCATGCATCAAGAGGGACCGAAATCGCTGCCGCTTGCCCTTGTCGAGTCGGGCGCGCGGCTTGCGAAGGTCCAAGAGACGACTCTCGATGGTCGGAAATACCTGCTATTAGAACTGGAAGACAAGGACCTGAACACACGATTCTATTTGGACCCG
>CAYYOX010000282.1:0-8356 GCA_964473065.1 uncultured Planctomycetaceae bacterium
GGCGGTCCGTACGTCGAGGACTTCTACGTGGGAATCCCCGCCCGGGCGGGCGCCGTCGGCCGCCCGGACGGGGAGATCGTCTAGGTCGGGCGGCTGGTCGCGGTCACCATCAACGGGGACCTGTGCGACGTCGAGCCCGTCACCCTGGGGCTGACGGCCGAAGGGCTCGTGACCGCCGACAACCGCCGCGCGCGCCTCGCCGGCGAGATCCATTTGGGGCCGGAGGCCGCCGCCGCCGAGATCTTCTAACGAGCCCGTGTCGGCCGACTTGAGTCCCAGTTCGATGGCCTCGGCGTATCGTGCTTGGGAAATGGCCAATTGACGTTTGAATCCGGTTGTCTCGACGTTGGCCAAATTGTTGGCAATCACGTCCATGCGAAGACTTTGAACCTCGGCGCCTTCGGCCGACAGATAGAGTCCGTATGGCATTGCATTCTCCAATCGACTGGCAATACCCCCCCGGGCTTTGTGTCGAACGCTCGAACAATACGGCGTCCGCGCGGCAGTTGTTATAGCAAGAGGCGTGCCAGTTGGAAAAAACAAATGATCGCCCGGCTTGCGAAACGTCGAACGCTCGGGAAAACAAGGGTTTTCGACCGCTTTGAATTGAAAGTCGGCAAGCAGACAGGCGCTACGTTCCGGTCGGTCATAGCGCGATAGCTGCCGATCGAAGGCGCGATTATCGCCGATCGTCAAAGGTTGTTCGTATACTCGGCACGGTCTGAGGTTTTTGTAGGAGGCGACTGAAGTCGCCTCCTACAAAAACCTCAGGAAACGCAATTGAAAGAAATAGTTTTCGTAGAGTACGCATTCTCTCCACAATGGCCATGCACGCTGTAATGCGTATTTTCCCTGGTCTAATGTAAGCATTGTGTCCGATAGAGTTTGTGTGTACTTCGGAGAGTTCCTGTTTTACCCAGGAGTCCATCGTGGTCGTCGACAGCAGGCAATTCGGTCCGATCGAGTTCGACAGCGACAGTGTCGTGTTCGTGCCCGACGGGTTGATTGGCCTGAAAGACTGCCGCCGATGGATACTCTTGGCCGAACGTAGCCGCGACGGCGTGGCATGGTTGCAAAGCGTGGAGAAGGCATCATTGGCTCTGGCGGTGGTTAGTCCACGACGCTTTGTACCCGAGTATCGAATTCGCGTTTCCCGCAGAGCATTGGCGTCGCTGGGATTGGAGGACGCCAGATTAGCCAAAGTGTTGGCCATTGTGGGAAAGCGTGGCGAGAACTTGACGTTGAATCTCCGGGCGCCCGTGTTGGTCCACCCGAATGTGGGGCTGGCGTGCCAGGTGATTGTCGGCCAGCAGTGGCCGGTTCAATATGAATTAACGAGTGCATACTGCGTTAGTAAACAGTATAGCGCGTAAGAATCGGCCTCGGGGCCGACATAATATAGGAAGGAGCCGTAGATGCTTGTCCTGTCGAGGCAGCGAGATGAGAGCATTGTAATCGGGGACGACGTTGTCGTTACGATTGTTGATATTCGTGGAGACAAAGTGCGTTTGGGGGTCAATGCTCCGGCTGAAATCCCCGTTCATCGTCAAGAAGTCTACAACGCCATTCAGCGTGAGAACCGCCAGTCGGCCGAATTGAGCCCTCAAGATACCCAGCATCTAGGCCGCACGGCCTAGGCGGATTATCCATGGAGGTTCGTAGTGACCCGATTTATCGGGCCCAGATTGCCGAGACCGCATCAGTGTGGTCTCGACAAACGGTCCATGAATAATCCGAGCGAAACGGCCCGGCAGGGGGTCTTAGCGGTTGCCCGCAGCGACCTTAACGATCATCCGGATTATTCCGCCGGATTTTGCGGGAGAGCGCGTCTGGCGGGCCTTTTTTCTTTTCTAACAGTCCGGACGTGTCGAGTTGGATCAATAGGAAGATGCGAGAAAAGATCTGGAATTTCCCCAGACTTCCTAAAGTTCGCATCTTAACACACCGATAGTCACTGATAGGTGCTACCGTAGGTGGTTGCCGTGCCGGTGAAACGGCGCGGTTGGCGGTTCGAGTCGACCGATCGCCGACCACTTGGGGTGCACTGCACAAAAAGAAACTGTTTATTGCTGCGAGCCCCCTGACAAACCCGCGTCACGAGGGCGGCGAGCGGTATGGCTTGTCCGGGAACGTGCAAGGTTTCATGTTCCGGTTCAGCCCGGAATTTAACCTTACACGGACGGGTGTCTACAACTTTAACGAATAGGGGTGTCCGCCATGACACGAATTAACACAAATGTCAGCTCGCTCAATGCTCAGAAGTCGTTGGCCCGAGCAAACACTTCGTTGCAAACCGCTCTGACCCGATTGAGTACCGGTCTTCGTATCAACTACGGTCGGGACGATCCGGCCGGTTTGATTGCTAGCGAGGCCCTGCGTAGCGACATTACCAGTACCGCCAAAGCGATCACCAACAGTCAACGGGCCAACCAGATGATCGCCACGGCCGACAGTGCCTTGGGCCAGGTCAGTTCACTGTTGAACGATATTCGCGGTTTGGTAACCGAGGCCGCCAACACGGGGGCCATGAGTGACGACCAGATCGCAGCCAACCAGTTGCAGGTCGACTCCTCCTTGTCCGCCTTGAATCGTATTGCTCAAAGTACGAGTTTCCAAGGTCGACGCCTGTTGGACGGGAGCCTCGACTTCCTCAGCACGGCCGGGACCATCGACTCGATCGATGATATCCGGATCGATCAGGCCTCGCTGGGAACTTCCGGCAGCATCGCCGTGGATGTCGACATCGCGACGGCGGCCGCACAAGGAACGATCACCAATGCCGACGGATTCACTACCGCGGCCAATGCCAACACCACGTTGACGTTCGCTAACGGGGCGACGTTGACAACGACAACGAACGCGGCCGTCATTGAGATTACGTCGACCGATTTGTCGGACACCACCGCTGTCGAGGTTGTAATCGTGAACACAGAACTGGGCGGTGCTTCCGCGGGCGTCCAGGTGGCTAGTGCGGTGTTAGAGATCTCCGGTAATACGTTGACAATCCATATTGACCTTTCGGGCGGGGCCACCTCGACCCAAGTTCAATCGGCCATCAATGCCGTCTCGGGTTTCGAGGCTCGGATCGTCACCGACGCTGACTTCGAACTCGCTGACTCCAACACGGCTACCACGGGTCAGGCGCAGATGGTGGTTAAGGGTGCCGTGGCAGGGGCTGAGTACAACGCCTTGGAGATCGCCTTTACCACACAGGCAAGCCTGGGCGCCACCCCGACCGCCGCCTACGATAGCACCGCAAACACGTTGACGATTACGGTCGACAGTGCGATCAGCACGACGCTCGCGGCTATCAGGACCGCGATCACCGGCGTCACCAACGGCAGCTTCAGTGTCACCAACGCAATCGCCGGAGATGAACGCACATTTATCCATGGTGCAGCGGTCGACGTCGACGAGACGGCCAACATGGGAACCACGGGCGGCGGCCTATTGGCCGACAGCCTGACCATTCAGATTGGCGGGGCGGACGGAACCGAGGTCTTCGCCTTCGAATCCGGGGCGTCGGTCAACCAGATGGCTGCGGCCATCAATTTGGTCACCGATGCCAGCGGCGTTGCCGCCAGCTACACCGGCAATACGTTGACGCTTATATCGTCGGCCTACGGAACGGACGCGTTTGTCGACGTCAACGTGATCGAGGAAGGCGCCAGCGGCACCTTCGAGGACAACCTCAGCGCTACCCGGGATGCGGGAGAGGATATCATCGCCACGGTCAACGGTATCAGCGCCACCGGTGACGGAAACACGTTCTCGATCAACACGGCAACGCTCTCGATGACCACTACGGTAAGCGACGGTTCCGATACGAACTTCGACTTCAACATCACGGGTGGCGGAGCGATGTTCCAACTGGGTCCCGACGTGGTGACCAACCAGCAGGTTCGTATGGGTATTACCAGTGTGAATACGGCGACCCTGCGTGGCGAGTCGGGCCGACTTTACACGATCGCTTCCGGCGGGGACTACGACTTGGATAGCGACCCCAATACGGCGGCCAAAATCGTTGACGAAGTCATCGCCAAGGTGACCTTGCTTCGAGGGCGACTCGGTGCGTTCCAGAAAACATCGCTGGATACGAACATCGCCTCGTTGAGCGACACGCTGGAGAACCTGACCGCGGCCGAAAGCGCCATCCGCGACGCCGACTTCGCCGCCGAAACGGCCTCGCTGACACGAGCTCAAATCCTCGTGCAGTCGGGTATCTCGGTGTTGGGTATCGCCAACAGCAACCCGCAAAACGTGCTGGCCCTCTTGCGTTAAACACGAGAAGCCTCGCGATAGAGAAACTTCACCGGTCCACCTCGAGCTTCGGGGTGGACCGGTTTTCTTTTGCCAACGGAAGTTCATAGCAGGCCGCCTCGGTGGCGTTGCGCACTAGTAGATACGGACCGGACAGGGCCAGCGTGTTCCAGGTCATGCCCTCGAGCGCTTGCAATCGACACAGCACGTGATTCGAGCGGTCGGGCGTGGCTTCAACCAGCAGCAGTTCACCCGACTCCCCCAAGACCAACAGCAGATCACCCACGCGTAGAATTTGGCCGTGTCGGTAACGGCCCCCTTTCCAAACGCGTTGGCCGGTTGCCAACTCAACGCACTCGAGGATCCCGTCCGAGAGGCCATAGACGTATCCGTCCAGCATGGCGGCGTTGGTGAACTTCGTCCGCATCACCCGGGAGTTGCTCCAGATGACGCGCGTATCGAACGTGCCGTCATCACGCGGGAGAAGCTCGATCAGCATCGCGCCGCCGCTATAACCTTTGGACAAGAAGACACGGCTTGGCGGTATGGGCACGGCCTGCGAGACGTTGGCGTTCGTAGCGCTTCGACCCGGCCAGTCGTGTTCCCAAAGGACCCGGCCCGTGCTCGGGTCGTGACCGGCGGCGTAGTCCTGGTTGACGATCAGAATCTGCCGCACGTTGCCCAGCGTGGTCAACACGGGCGAGCTATAGCCAACCTGCCGCTGGCCGCCCTGCCAAACGGTCCGGCCCGTTCGCTTGTCGTAAGCCATTAGCGAGACGCACCGATTCTCGTCGGGTCCGCCGGCCGGCACGATCAGCAGGTCGTCGACGACCAACGGCGAATTGGCTCGGCCGTAGGGTACGTCGCGCTGTTCGTCGTCGGGCGTGATGCCGAACTCCCCCCAGAGGTTCTTCTGCCAAACGACCTCGCCGGTGGCCCCGTCGAGGCAAAGTAGATCTGCCTTGGCGCCCAAGGTGTAGACCATACCCTGGTCGATGGTGGGCGTGGCCCGAGGTCCGACCCCGCCAAGGATCGTCTCGTATCGGGTCGCCACGGCGTGGGCCCAGCAGAGGCGGCCCGTCTTCAACTCGTAGCAGGTGACCATCTCCGAGTCACCGCGTTGCTGCATGGTAACCGCATAATCACCGACCACGGCGAACCCGGACCAACCGGCCCCGATCTTTTGCCGCCAAACGCATCTTGGCGGCCGGCCGTTCCAATCGCGCGCGAGCACCACGTTCTCGACCGCCATGTCACGCCGCGGCCCGAGGAACTGGGGGAAATCATTTGGCGTCGTGGCGGTCAGGTTGATGCCCGGGCGTGGGCCGGCCGCTCGATCGAGCATACCCGTCGTCTTCAGCCGCTGGTCCGGCTTATACGAGAAACGCAACGCCAGCGTGGGGATCAGTTCGCCGCTGACCTGATCGATGCGGAACATCGCGGCCATGACTCCCAGCGCCGCCAGGAAACCGATCAACGCAGTCATGCGCGTCCGACGTGAGTAGCTGCTGCGCAGCGAAAACTCGACCAGCGGCGAAATCACGATGACGGCCACGCCGATCAGCGAGATCACATTCGCGATGGCACGACCGTCAAAAAAGCCCACGCCGCGAGCGATCACCGCGACCCCAACGGCCAAAGTCCAAACGATCAAAAGCCATCGGGGTAACCCCAACCACTTCTTCACCGGCTTTCGAGCCTTGACGTTCAAGTCGTGTTTGATATCGTCCATGAGCGGAATTCGTTCCACGCTAACAACTAGATTCTTTCAAATTTGCCCCCTCTCCCAAAGGGAGAGGGGAGTCTGAGAGCTTCCCGTTATCCCACCTTGGCCGGAAAAACGCTCTTGAGAAACCGGCAATGCTTTTGGTAATCGGGGATCAGGCCTTGGGGATGGGCGGCCTCGATCACGACCCAGCCGCTGTACTCGATGTCGTCCATGGCCTGACGGACTTTCGCGAAGTCGACCCGACCTTGACCCAGTATATGCGAACCGTCCTTGGCATGGAACTCGCAGATCAGGTTGCCCAACTGGCGAATTTCCTTGTAGATGTCGTAGCCTTTGTCGGTCGAATTACCCACGTCGTAATAGACCTTCACCGCCGGCGAACCGACGCGATCGATGATCTTCATGTTGTCGTTGGCGCTTAAGTAGTTTTCCAACGCGATGTCGATTCCTGCCCGCTCGGCCTTGGGGGCCACGTCTTTGAGCACGCCGACGAAGTGGTCGATTTCTTTCGTTTTGCTCATGTCAAGATCACCGTTACCGAAGCAGGCGGGCATGCTGATCGTAATCCCCATGGCCTTGCAGACGTCGATGCTGTCGTCCAGCCACTTCGCGGCCCGGGGATCGCTCTTCAGCGGGATGTTGTTCATTTCACCGATGGCCAGCGAGCCGATATCCAGTCCGGTCCGCCGGGCGGCTTCCCGGTAAGCCTTTTGGACCTCGGGGCGCCGCAAGTGCATGTCGTTTTGCAGAGTGCCCAGGCTGATTTGCACGCCGTCGAGCCCGATCTCCTTGGCCACGTCGAACGCGGCCGTATCGCACATCTTACCCAACGACCAGTCGCAAGCGCCGATTTTGAACCATCGCGGCCCTTCGGCCGCCAGCAGAGGTCGAAACGCCGAACCGAGCGCCGCCGCGGTTGCAGCGCCGACGGAGCGAGTCAGAAGCGTACGTCGGGTCATTTCGTGATGGCGAGAATTCATGGGATTTCCTTTGTTCGTCTCGTGTGGGCAAGGAATAGTTGAGCATATCCCCCGATTCTACCCGCTTCGATCCCGCTTGCCAACGTGCCGTGGAGCCCCCGAAACGCCATTCTGTTGGGGGGACGGCGGTTTTCTCGCCCCGGTGTTTCGCCTATCATGGAATATAGCCCCGACGATTTGTTCCTAGACTCGGCCTATAGGAGACAACGTGAACCCGCGTACGCGAGAACGATTCGACAATCACTTGGAGGCCGTGCTTCGGGAGCTTCCGCCGCTGATCCATGAACTGATCGAGCGGGTGCCGATGCACGTCGAGGACTATCCCTCGGCACAGGTCATGGAAGAGGTGGGCGTGACGTATCGCGAGCAGTTGTGCGGCCTGTATACGGGCGTTCCGCTGAGCGAGCGAAGCGGCCAGCACTCGGGCGTACTGCCCGACGTGGTCACCATTTATCGCGAAGGCGTATTAGAGGCTGCCCGGGACCGGTCGGGAAGAGTTCGCACCGAACGACTACAACGCGAGATCCGCAAGACAATCCTCCACGAACTGGCCCACCACCACGGACTGGGCGAAGCGGAACTGCGCGAGCTGGGATACGGCTAATCAAGCCTCTAACGATCCCAGGCCAAGTCGAATTCGTCTAGCCAGACCTTCTTCGCGAGCTTTGAAGGATGCGAGCGCGACGCGGTATACTCCGCAAACAGCGCATCCAGCGTCGCGTCGTTTGGCGTCGCGTCGTTTAGCGGTCGGGCTTGCCCGACGTTTTTCGACCCCAATTCAACCACCGCCGCCTTGCTCGTCAGATCTATCAACCCCAACTCCGTGCCCGACCACGTCTGATTATTCCTCGCAATCAACGTATCGATCGCATCCACCCGGCGGTCGCGGTTGAAGTCGTAGACGTTGTCGATCTCGGCCGGGTCGAAGAACGGATGCGGGTTCTGGCGGGTCAGCAACACGTCGGTCGCGTCGACTCCGGCGTCATTGGGAGAATTACCCGTCTCGCCAACCGCGTTGCCGAAGTAGAACATGTCCGGTACGGTCAGGCCCGTGTCCAGAGTGACCAGCACGGTCACTTCCAGCCATGTGTTGCGGATCACCCCATCATCCCAAGTCAAGATAATCTGGTCAGCCGTCGCATCGACGCTTGCCGGTGTGGGAGCAACTGTCCAATCGCCCGGCGTGTCGTCGCCGCCCAACTTGAAAGTGAAATCAGTGGCGTCGATCCCGTCCGGGTTGGCCAAGCCGAATACGTCGAGGATGATCCCGTTGATGCCCTTGGCGTAGCTGGTGTAGTTGGCAAAGCTCGCTTGCTCACCCGGCCGCAAGGCCGTCTTGTCCGGGACGATCGTGGCGTCGAATGACGAGTTGTTGTAGAAGACGTAC
>CAYYOX010000283.1:0-6510 GCA_964473065.1 uncultured Planctomycetaceae bacterium
AACAATCCTTGAATGACGGGAAACAACCATGCGACAACTACGTTACTTGTTAATGCTGTCTATCACGATTGCCGCTACTCATTGCGGGCGCGTTGCTGCCGAAGATTCACAGCCGGCACTGGCCCGGCCCTCCGATGCCCAGTATGAGTTTCATGAGCAGGAACGGATCATGTTCATCCACTTCCATCCCGGCACGTGGCATGGGCTGGAATACGACAACGGCAAAACCGACTTGCGCGAGATCACCCCGACCAAGCTCGACACGGACCAATGGTGCGAGGCGGCCAAGAGTTGGGGTGCGAAGCAGATTCTCTACGTGGCCAAACATTGCGGCGGGTTCTGCTGGTGGCAGACCGATTCGACCGAGTACTCGATTAAGAACACGCCCTACAAGGACGGCAAAGGCGATGTGCTGCGGGAGATCACCGACTCGTGCAAGAAGCACGGCCTGAAGTTCGGCGTCTATGTTTATCCGGGCGATCCCGCCTGGGGCGCGGGGATCGGTTCCGGCGGCCAGACGCACGATCCGGCCAGGCAAGAAGCGTTTGACAAAGTGCTGCGCCAACAGTTGACCGAGACGTGGACGCAATACGGCGAAGTCTTCGAGGCATGGTTCGACGGCAGTTGCAAGGTGCCGATCGCCGACCTGGTCGAAAAACATCTCTCCGAGGCGGTCATCCTGCAAAGCCCGCAGGCCAACATCCGCTGGGTGGGCAATGAAGCCGGCCTGGCACCCTATCCGGCCTGGAACTCGTTGAGCTCGAAGGACCTCAAGACGGGCCTCTCGACCGCGGCACATGGCAACCCCGACGGCGACGCCTGGGCGCCGCTGGAGTGCGACGTGCCGCTCTATGACCACGCCTGGCTGTGGTCCAAAGAGAAAGAGAAACTGCGCCGCCCGATCAATAATTTGCTGAACATCTACTACAAATCGGTCGGACGCGGGGCCGTGATGCTGCTGAACGCCACGCCCAACACCGATGGGCTGATCCCCGACGGCGACATAAAGCGCTATCGCGAACTGGGCGAGGAACTCGACCGCCGCTTTGCCAATCCGCTCGGACAGACCAGCGGCCAGGGCACGCTCCATACCATCCAGTTCGACCGGCCGACCAAGATCAACCAGTTCATGATCATGGAAGACTACCGCCAAGGCGAGCGGATCCGCGAGTATGTCGTCGAAGCACGCACGACCGGCGGACAATGGGAAACCGTCAACACGGGCAGCAGTGTGGGCCGCAAACGGATCGTCATGTTCGACTCCGTCGAGGTGACCAAGGTGGCGCTGCGGATCACCAAGCACGTCGGCGACCCGCTGGTTCGCGACTTCAAAGTCTACTTCGTGCCGGGCGATAACGCGTTTCTGTATGAAACCCCGACGCTGCAAGATGCCATCTCGACCGGCGCCAAGGCGACCGCCAGCGATGAAAACAGCGATCAGTTCCTGGCCGGCAGAATCTGCGACGGCAACCCGGGCACCCGCTGGGCCACCGGCTCGAAGTTTGGAACGCCCGAGGCAATGAAGCCGCCGTATGCCGCCTGGGTCGAGCTCGACCTGGGCAAGGAAAAGACGGCCGATGCGACCGCCGTTATCGAGGGCTGGGATCGAAGCAGGGATTTTCGCATCGAGTACCGCTCCAGCAAGAACGACGAGTGGAAAACGGCCCTAAGCGGCACAACGCTCGGCGCCAAATACCGTAGCAAGTTCCCCCAGGTCGCGGGCAGATACTGGCGGCTGAACATCCTCGAGTCGCTCGACGCGCCGACCATCTGGGAGTGGCAGTTGTTCGATTCGCAAGAGACCGACAAGTGGCACAACTGCGGCACGGTCGAGCCGGCCGCGTTCGAGGACGGCCTCGCCCAGATCGAAGTCGACTTGCGCCCCTACATCACCAAGCCCGGCCAGTTCCTGGTACGTCTGGACAAATCGGACGTCGAGCTGCAAAGCATTCAACTCCTCTACAACGGCCGAAAAGTCCTCGAAGGCATGCTTTCGCCGATCCAACAGGGCGAGCTCTACAACATCAACCGCACGGCCGCCGTAGTCGAGCAATCAAAGATCATGCTGAGACTGAAATTAAAAACCGACAAGCCCCAAAAGGCGAAGATGGAAATCTCCGTCAAGCGAGCGTTCTAAGCAGCCTTGCACGATCTTGGAGACATGTAGGGTGGGTCGAGGAACGAAGACCCACGCGGAGATGTACGGTGTTGTTTGTTTGGCGTGGGTCTTCGTTCCTCGACCCACCCTACATCTTAATGACGAAAGGGACACATTGATGATGATGAAGCTTATGACACTCTTGATTGTGACGGCTAGCATTTGTGTGGCTGCGATAGCCGCCGACACCGCGGAGATCCCGCTCGCCAAGCCCAACGCGGCACAGTATGCCTACCATGAGCAGGAGCGGATTATGTTCGTCTGCCTCGATCCTTGCAGTTGGCAGGGGCGGGAATATGATAACCATACGACCGACTTGAAGGACATGAAGCTGCCGAAGCTCGATGTGGATCAGTGGTGTACCGCGGCCAAGTCGTGGGGCGCTAAGGAGATTCTGTTGGTGTCGAAGCATTGCGGTGGGTTCTGCTGGTGGCAGACCGAGACGTCCGATTACAGTGTGAAGAATATCGCCTGGAAGGATGGCAAGGGGGATCTGGTCGACGAGGTCGCCAAAGCCTGCAAACGACACGGGCTGAAACTCGGCATGTATATCTATCCGGGCGACGACCAGTGGGGCGCGTGGATCGGCTCGGGCGGGCGCACCAGCGATCCGGCCAAGCAGGAAGCCTACAACGAAGTGCTGCGCACCCAATGGACCGAGGTCCTCAGCCGGCACAGCGACGTGATCATCGAACTCTGGTTCGACGGCAGTTGCTACGTCCCGCTGGGTGATGTGTTCGAGAAGTATGTCGGCGACCGGGTGGTCTATCTCCAAGGCCCTCATACCAATCTCCGCTGGGTCGGCACGGAGAGCGGCATCGCGCCTTACCCGGGCTGGAACTCGTTGAAGAAGAAGGATCTCGATACGGGCGTGGCGACGGCTGTGCACGGCGACCCGGACGGCGACGCCTGGGCAGGCCTCGAATGCGACACGACGCTCTACAATCACAACTGGTTCTGGAGCAAGGCGAACGAGAGCAAGCGGAAATCTCTCGAACATTTGGTCAAGTTGTACTACCAATCGGTCGGACGCGGAGCCACCTTCCTGCTGAACAGCACGCCCAACACCGACGGGCTGATCCCTGAAGGGGATATCTTGAGATACAAGGAGTTCGGCGAGGAGCTTCAGCGTCGCTTCAGCAATCCCTTGGGCGAGACGGCTGGGCCCGGGCTGGTGCATACCATCGAGTTCGACCGGCCGACCGAGATCAACCAACTGATGATCATGGAGGACTATCGACAAGGGCATCGCATTCGCGAGTTCGTGGTCGAGGGACGCACGGTCGACGGCCAATGGGTCGAGATCAACCGCGGCACGGCCGTCGGACGCAAGCGAATCGTGATGTTCGAGCCGGTCGAGGTCACCCGGCTCACGCTACGAATCACCAAGAACGTCAACGAGCCGATCGTTCGCGATTTCAAGGCCTACCGCGTCGAAGGCGACAATCGCTTTCTTTACGAGGAAAGGGCCAACGCGCTCTCGCAAGGCGCCAAAGCGACGGCCAGCGATGCGCATAGCGCTCCCTATGTGGCGGGAAAGATCTGCGACGGAACTGCCGGTACGTGGTGGGGTGTGAGCGACCGAGTCGAAGCGCCCCACGAATGTTGGGTCGAACTGGACCTGGGCAGCGAGTCTACCGTCGACGAGACGACCATCAATGAACCGTGGAACCGAACCGAAGAGTTCCTGATGGAGTATCGCAACCAGCCGGACGAGGACTGGAAGATAGCCATCGAAGGCACCACGATGGGCCCGAGCTATAAGAAGACGTTCGAGCCGATCACGGCCCGCTACTGGCGGTTGCATACGCTCAAGGCCAACCACTACCCGTCGATTGCCGAGTGGCAACTGTTTGGCCCGCGCGGTAGCGGCGATTGGCAGAAGTGCGGCACGGCCGGCCCCGATGCGTTCACGGGCGGTCAGGCCCAGCTCGAACTGGACATCTCGAAGTTCATCGAGCAGCCCGGGCAGTTTGTGCTGCGGTTCGACGACCTGGGCAAGTCGGCGACCACGATCGAGAGCATCGAAGTACTCTACGACGGCCACAAGGTCCACGAGGAAGTGCTCTCGGCGGTCAAGGAGGGCCAGATTTACTTGTTGAACCGCCATGCACAGATCGTCGAGGAGTCGAAGATCGTACTGAAAGTCACGCTCGAGACGCAACAACCCAACGACGCGGAAATGCAGATCTCGATCAAACGGGCGTTGTAGGCTGGACAGCCTTGCATGATCTTGGGAAGATGTAGATTGGGCCGGGCAGCGAAGACCCACGCGGAATGCATGGCATCTGCATCAGCCCGCCGGACATGATTTTCAGTTGCAGGTAGAAGTTGAACACCTCGACGTTGAACACCTCGACGATTTGCGAGAGCGTGTTGCTCGACCCGTAGTGCAACCATACCGAAAGCACCAGTACGCGGTTGGCTGGCGAGTAAACCATAAGCCAAGGCTTACTCATGCATCAGCAGACGCAAACGGACATCATCCGGTGTACAAAGCATAATCGATGAATCCCTGCTGCTGGCGCACGAGCCAGCCGCCGGCACCCCCAAGGCCCAGATGCTCCAAGGCCAAGGGCGTCAATCGCCGTCCCCGGGGCGTCCGCACGACCAGCTCGCTCCGCAGCAGGTAGGGCTCCACTTCGTCGATCAGCGTGTCGGGGGCCAGATTCATCGTATGGGCAATCGCCTCGACCCCGGCCGGACCGCCGCCGAACACCCGGGCAATCGTCATCAGATACTTTCGGTCCTGGGGATCCATGCCCATGGTGTCGATCCCCTGCATGGCCAGCGCATCGCGGGCAACTTGATGCGTAATCTCGCCGTCGGCCCGGCTCAGCGCATAGTCGCGGACCCAGCGGAGCCGGTTGTTGGCCAATCGGGGTGTTCCCCGGCTGCGACCGGCAATTTCCATCGCGGCCGGATCCTCGATCTCGACCCGCAACTTGGCCGCGCTGCGACGCACGATTTGGGCCAATTCGTCGACCGAGTAGAATTCCAGGTGTTCGCGCATCTGAAACCGATCGCGCAGTGGGGCCGACAGCAGACCGGTTCGGGTGGTGGCCCCGATCAGCGTGAAGGGCTTCAACTGCATGTTGATCGTCCGCGCGTTGACACCTTCGCCGAGGGTCAGATCGATGCGAAAATCCTCCATGGCCGGGTAGATAAACTCCTCGACCGCCTTGGGCATGCGGTGGATCTCGTCGATGAACAGAACAGACCGTTCTTCGGCGTTGGTCAGGTAGGGGATCATGTCCTTAGGGGCCGCCAAGGTCGCGCCGCTGGCGATTTGCAGGCCCACGCCCAAATCGTGGGGGATGCAGGTCGCAAAAGTCGTCTTCCCCAGCCCGGGCGGGCCGTCCAGCAGGATATGGCCCAGCGGCTCACCCCGCTTCTCGGCCGCGTCCACGGCAATCTCCAGCCGTGCGTACACCTCCCGCTGACCGACCATCTCGCTCATCCGCTGGGGGCGCAGATCGCGATCGTCGTCGTCGAAATCGTCGGTCGGCTGGAGAATCGGCTCGCGGCTCATCGATTACCCTGAATTGGCCCAAATCTAAGGGAATTCGTTTAGCCGCCGCCGGCACGGCGGTGAGGGGCAAACCTCCAATCTCATCGCCGTGCCGGCGACGGCTAAACGGAAGTGTAGCACAAACGGCCGTGACCGTGGAGATGCCCCCATTGGCACGGCCTACTCTTCTTCCTTGTGGGTCTGCTGATAGACGGCCTGCAAAAGGGCCTGGACATCCTTGTATTTCTTCTTACTGGCCAAGGCGGCGTCCAGCAGCCGTCGGGCGTCGGCCTCGGAATGGCCCAGGCTGCGCAAGACGTCGAACGTCTCGCTGACCACGTCCGATTCGACCTCGGCCGCAACCTCCTTGTGAGCGACCATCAGTGCAAACTTAGGCACCTTGCGGCGAAGCTTGGCGATGATTCGCTCGGACATCGCAGGCCCAATGCCGGGCAGCGAGGAAAGCTGCTTCGCGTCCTGCTCCTCGATGGCCGTGGCCACCTCCTTCACCGGGCGGACCATGGCCCTTAAAGCTTTCTTCACCCCCACGCCGTCGACCGAACAGAACAGCTCGAAAAACTCCCGTTCCACTTCACTGAGAAAACCGATCACCCGCGGCGTCAACCGCCCCTGCATCGGGTTGCCTTCGAGGTACTCGATCGTGTGCAGGCTGACCTCCTGGTCCAACTCGCTCTGCAATTGGCGGCGCGTGAACTCGGGAATCAGCACCTCATACTCAAAGGCGTCGATCCGCAACGTCAGCACGTCGTCCTTCAAGGCGGCCAACCGGCCGGTGATTTTGGTAATCAACTCGGAGCTCCTCCGTTTCCATTCCCTTAAC
>CAYYOX010000283.1:6520-8356 GCA_964473065.1 uncultured Planctomycetaceae bacterium
ACGGCTTGTTGCCTAGGTAGGGAGGACATAGCGCGATCGCCAGGGCGTCGGCCACGTCGGGTGGGTCGGGCGCCTGGTCCAACCGCAGTTCGCGGCGAATGGCCTCTTGCACTTGCGACTTCGGAGCGTGACCGGCGCCGGTAAGGATCTTCTTCACCTGCGTGGCCGAATAGTTCGCCACCGGAATCCCGGCCCGAGCCGCCGCCAGACAAATCACACCCCGGGCGTGCCCCATCAGGATGGCGGTCCGCGGACGTTCGTAATGCGAAAAGAGCTCCTCAAGGGCCACCACGTCGGGCCGAAAGGCCTCGATCACGTCGGCGATCCCCTGATGGATCTCGACCAGTCGCTGCGGCAGGGGCGCCCGGGCCTTGCCGCGAACTATCCCCGCCTCACACAACCGCAAGGCGCCGTCGGTGATCTCCAATACGCCGTAACCCGTGATGTTCAGGCCGGGGTCGACGCCGAGGATTCTTTTGGGTTGGTCCATGGAGATAACTGGTCGCTGAAGCGACCAGCCCGGGTTGTTGGGCTACTGGGCGGTCCATTCGGTGCCGGTGGGGCGGTCTTCTAGGGTCACGCCGATCTCGGTCAACGAGTTGCGAATTTTGTCGGCCATGGCGAAATCCTTGGCCTTGCGTGCGTCGGCGCGGACCTCGATCAGCAGCTCCATCAGCTTGCCGGTCAACTGGTCGTCTGCGGCGGCGGCCTCTTGCGGCGGTTTGCGAAACAGCCCCAAGGCAGCGGCCAACTCGCGCAAAGCAACCGTGCCGCGCTTTAACGTGTCAACGGCCGAGCTCTCGGGCGATTCTTCCAGTTTCTCGTCGTCGACGAACTTGTTCAGCCGTCGCACCAGATCGAACAGGGCGCCGATCCCGCCGCCCGTGTTGAAGTCGTCGTCCATGGCGTCGAGGAACCGCGTCCGCAGTTGGCACACGTCCTCCAACAGCGGCTTGTCACCGGGCTCGAAATCGCCCTGCTGGCGACTTTCCGGCGGTACGATGTCGTGAAAACTCTCGCCGACGACCCGTTCGTACCGTTTGAAGAAGCGATAGAACGTCTCCAACCCGACCTCGACTTCGCGGAGCCGTTTTTCGCCGTAGTCGATCGGACGTCGGTAATGGGTGGAGAGGAGGAAGAAACGAATCGTCTCGGGCGAGAAGTCTTCGAGCAGTTCGCTGAAGGGGCTGGAGCCCTTCGACTTGCTGATTTTGCCGTCCTCCTGCGATTGCAGGTCACCCTGCTTGGCCTGCGTTTCACGTCCTCCGAGCTTGCCGACCTCGTCGGAGGCCTGCATCAGGCCGTTGTGCATCCAATACTTGGCCATCGGTTTGCCATGGCACGATTCGCTCTGGGCCACTTCGTTTTCGTGATGGGGAAAGACCAGATCGAGCCCGCCGCCGTGGATGTCGAATGTTTCGCCCAACAGTCGCCGGCTCATCGCGGAGCACTCTATGTGCCATCCCGGCCGGCCGGGCCCCCAGGGGCTTTTCCAGGACGGTTCGTCCGGCTTGGCGCTCTTCCAGAGTGCGAAGTCGGCGCCGTCGCGTTTCCTTTGGGCCGTTCCGCCGCCTTCGCCCTGCATGGCCTCGGTCCGACGGTGGCTCAGTTTGCCGTAGTCGGCCGACTTGGCCACCTCGAAGTAAACGTCACCCTCCGACTCGTAGGCGAATCCCTGTTCGATCAGCGATTCGGTGAAGCGGATGATCTCGTCCATGTTGTCCGTGCAACGGGGCATCTGATCGACCCAGTCTACGCCCAAGGCCTCGATGTTGTTGATGTAGTCAGACGTCACCTGCCAGTCCAGCTCCGGCATGGCCATCTCTACAACAGGCA
>CAYYOX010000284.1:0-8342 GCA_964473065.1 uncultured Planctomycetaceae bacterium
TCGGATTAGGGCGTCGGATTGACGAGTTTGTTCGGGGATTGGCGGAGAAATTCGGATAATTGCCGGTCTCGGACGAGCCGCTGATCACGCGGATCGAGGATTGGGCGATCGAAAAGCGTTCGTCGCCGACGGCCTGCCAGCCAACTGGACATTGTGGCGAAAGCACCCAATATGCTATGCGCTGACATCACTACCCAGCACACGACAGTGCCATTCGTGACTGTCACCTATTTCTCAAGCCGACGTGCTTACGATAAAAACCGAACCAGGGACGGTCCGCAATGACCGTCCCCGGTTGTTTATGCGCGGCAGGGCGGGCCGCCTGCTATGGCGAATCAACAACTACTCCAACACCACACTGGCCACCGGATCGGGCTTAAGCTCGAACGTGATGCGGCCGCCCTCTCTTTGGACTTTAATCGCCGGGGCAGCTTGCCGCGGGTTACCCAACCGTTGTGCGTCGAGCGAAATCGTCACGTCGGCCGGCTGGTAATTCGCAGCGGTCGTTGTCTGATCGATCACGTGCAAGACGTGCTTGCCATCGACTTGGGTCAGGATGAGCCGGTAGCGGTCGGCTTGACTGCAAGTGATCGTCGGCCCGCCGAGGGCCAACTGTAGTCCGCTCCAAAACGCCGGATCTTCCTGCAAGGCCGCCTCGCTGGTAGCGATCAGAATCGCTTCCCCTTGGCCAAATCGGTTGTAGAGGATCATGGGGTGGTCGCCCTCGGCGTCCAGTTGCGCCAGCACCTCGGCCGTGGTCGGCTCGACCTGTAGTGCCATGGGCCGCATCGCAAGGTCAATGTGGCCGAACGTCTGCTTCGCCTCGGCGGAGACCCATTTCAGCGGCACGGTCGTCGGCCAGTTGGCCGCATGGTCGTAACCGGTCGCGTCGAGTAGGCGGATGGCCTCCACGTCGGCATACGGCCGGTCTTGGCCTTGATACAACTCGCCGAGGATCTTCACGCGGATGCGGTCCGTCGTAATCGTCTCCTCCAGTGGCACCGAAATTACCTGCTTGGTCGCCTTGCGAACCGACTTGACCAGCCGCCAATCGTCGCCGTCGGGCACTTCGATGTCGATGTCGGTCACGAGGTAGGCTCCCGAGCGACTGATCAACTCGACCTTGGCCACGTCGATCGGCTCGGCCAGGATGATCTCGGCCCAATGCGGCATGGGCGTATCGCCGGAAGCCCAGGCGGTCGGCTGCCCGTCGATCAGATTCGCGGCCACATAGCCCTGGCCAAACTCCGAATCGACTTTCACCCGGGTGCGGTTAGCCTTCTTGCCAAACTCGACTTCACCCTTGTATCGAACGCCAAACACATCGGCCAAGGCAAACTCGTCGCCCCGTTTGCCCATGGCGTCGACCATCGAGCCATGCCCGAAGGCAATCAGTCGACCGCCCTGCTTAACATATTGTCGCAGTTGTTCGATGTGTTTTTCATCCAACGGCGCCCGCTCGGGGAGAATGATGGTCGGCAACTGGGCCAACGACTCGGGCCAACTGCCGCGTTGCTGCGACTCATATAGCACCCGGCTGAACAGGCCGGCTCGGCCCAAGGCATCGCGCACGGCGAAGGCCTGATCGATCGTGCTTAGCTGTCTGGCCTGATAGGTTTTCCAGAGGGTATTGCCACCGGTCAGTCCCGGCCCATCGTCCGCCGGCGTGCCGAGCACGATGCCCACGTCGGCATAGGGTCGGGCGTCTCGGAGCACCGGCTCGACGCCCTTGAACCATCGGCCGATCGCCTTGGCCCGTTGGAGGTCTTCGCCGAAGACGCCCGAGTGGTCGGGAGTCAGGGCCATGTAGACGTTGGCGCCCTGGCACAGCGCGATCGCGGCGGCGGCAATCGCCTGCGGCTCGGTCATGCTGGCCGGCGGGGCCTTGTCTTCGGTGGGCGAGAACCAGGAACTGCACAAGAGCAGTCCGACCTCGACCGGTTTGCCCAGCACCCAGGCCATCCGTGCCAGCCGATCGTTGCCGTGGAAGTTGTGGCCCTCGTCGCTGCCGTAGTCCAGCCGCGGCCCGACCCACTTGTTCCATACGCCCGAGGCGAACATCTGGCTGCCGGCCCCGTTGGAGGTGAGCACGCAGTCGGGCTGATGTTTCTCGGCGATCGGTCGCACCTCGTCCAGATAGCCGGCCAAGGTTCGCGCGTTGAATTCGGCCAACTGGGCCCCGGTCGCCTGATTGAACGGAACGCCATACATCTTTTCAAAACCCTGTGCGGTCCACTTGCTCGACGTGTTAAGTCGTTCGCCGAAGATGTCGAACCAGACGCCGTCGATGCGTCCGTAGTTGGTCATCAGCTCGCGGAACTGCTCGACCGAGAACTTGCGAAACGGCGAATGGAGCGTATGATACCGCGTCGGCCAGCCCGGGCTGAACACGATCGGGTTGCCGCTGTGATCCCGCAGGGCCCACTCGTCGAACTCGGGGTTGCCGTCGTTCAAGGCGTTGTAGTAGAAGACCAGTTTCAGGTCGCCGTCGTGGCAGGCGTCGGCCACCTCGCGCACGAAGTCGCGTTTGGTCTTGTAGCCGGTGGTCTTGGTATCGTGAAACACAAGCCCGTCGATCCACTTGTCGTAGAAGATCAGGTAGGTGGCCCCGGCCTCCTTGAAATCGGCGACCCAGCGGTCGGCGTCCATCTTGTTGCCAAGCCCCTCTTGCCACTCGTAGGTCGTGTAGGACTTCAACGGCTCATAGATATAACCGGTCATCACCGAGAGGGTCGGCGAGCGATACCAGGACTCTTCGGCCATAAGCGGCAGTGATGCGAGCCAGACGAGCAGGAATGTGACGGCAGTTCTCATGCGGATTCTCCTTGGGTGTGTTGTAGGACACTGTTGACCGTTAGGCCGCCGCCGGCACGGCGGTGAGGGCCAGATCTCCGATCTCATCGCCGTACCGGCGACGGCTAAACGTCTCATCGCCGTACCGGCGACGGCTAAACATATCAATTAGAACAAACCCGGGCCGAATATGCAACTTTGACAGATGCCGCCTTGAAGCGGACGGCCGTTCATGCTAAAAGTACGCTCATGACCAGTATACCACAACCGGCAATCGGAATCGACCTGGGCACGACCTTCTCGGCGGTGGCCCGGCTCGATCAGCGGGGAGTGCCCCACACCTTGGTTAACGCCGAGGGCGACCGGACCACGCCGAGCGTCGTGTTGTTCGACGGGCCGGACGTCATCGTGGGTAAAGAGGCCCTGAAGGCCATGCCCAGCGAGCCGGAGTCGGTGGCCGAATGCTCGAAACGCGACGTGGGCCATCGCGTGTTCCGCAAGGTCTTCCAGGGAAAGCAGTTTCCGCCCGAGGTGATCGAGGCCTGGATCCTCAACAAACTCCGCGACGACGCCGCAGCGCGTGGCGGGCCGTTTTCCAGCGCGGTCATCACCGTGCCGGCCTACTTCGACGAGGTCCGCCGCAAGGCCACCCAGGACGCCGGCTACATGGCAGGGCTCGATGTGTTGGACATCATCAACGAGCCGACCGCCGCGGCCGTCTCGTTCGGGTTCCAGCAAGGCTTCCTCGACCCCTTGGGAAGCACGGCCGAACCCCAACGCATTCTGGTCTACGACCTCGGCGGAGGCACGTTCGACGTGACCGTGATGGAGATTCGTGGCAACGAGTTCATCGCCCTGGCTACCGACGGCGACGTGCGCCTCGGCGGTTACGACTGGGACCAGCGCCTGATCGACCTGGTGGCCGAAGCCTTCATTCGCGAGCATTACGCCGACCCGCGCGAGGACCCCCCCACGCTCGGCAAGCTGTGGCGGGATTGCGAGGACCTGAAGCGCACGCTTTCCGCCCGCAGCAAGTCATCCGCCACCTGCGAATATAAGGGCCGCAGTTGTCGGCTCGAAGTCTCCCGCCAACAGTTCGAAGAGGCCACGCTCGACCTGCTGGACCGTACGCGGTTTACGACCGTGCAGACGCTCAAGGCGGCCGGGTCAGATTGGCCGGAAATCGATCGCGTGCTGCTGGTCGGCGGCTCGACCCGCATGCCCATGGTCCGCAAGATGCTCGAGGACCTTTCCGGCAAACAGCCGGACACCTCCGTAGCGGCCGACGAGGCGGTGGCGCATGGTGCGGCCCTACATGCCGGGTTGCTGTTGGCCGAGCGCGACGGGCAGCCGGCGAAGTTCGCGATCAAGAACGTCAACTCGCACAGCCTGGGCGTGGTCGGCACGGATCCGCAAACGGGCCGCCGCCGCAACGGCATCCTCATCCCCCGCAACACGCCCCTGCCGGTAACCGCCCGACGCACGTTCAACACGAAGCAGGCCGACCAGAAATCGATCCTGGTCCAAATCGTAGAAGGCGAGAGCCCCTCGGCCGACGATTGCACCCAGATCGGCAAATGCACGGTCCGCGACCTCCCGCCCAACCTGCCGGCCCAATCGCCGGTGGAAGTCCTATTCCACTACGAACCCAACGGCCGTCTGCGAGTTCGCGTCCAAGTGCCCGGCACGGACCGCCAAGTCGAGAGCCAGATCGTCCGCGAGAACAGTCTAAGCAAAGAGCACCTAGACGGCTGGCGCCGCCACATCAGCGGCATCGAGCCGGTCGATTATCAATAGCGGGCAGGAAAGCAGCATGCCCCCAATCCGGCTTAACCATCGTTTCTAGATTATGTGACTACTTTCGGCAAAGAGGATGATCACGAGGGCTGGTCAGTTTAGCGTCTATTCCCGTTTGATGATCGGCCTGACGCTGGATGCAAAGTTCGTTCGGACCAATTTGAACAACCACTGTGCCGGCGCACGCCACATCCTTACTCTGGCCACTGTCTGTGGTCGTTTTGGTTGGCTGCGATTGACACGGCGTTGCCATGGGATCGAGTACACCAGGCCGCAATCTTTCCAAATCATCTGAACACCGGTTAGTGATTTGTGTACACATTACGCAAGCACCGGACTTCCTTACGGCGTCTATCTGAGGCGGGTGGGGATGCTGATAAGTGTTGCTCGTTCCGACAGATACGATTGCCGTTGCGGTCTTGATTGCTTGCGTGTAGAGCCACTCCAAATCAGCAGCCATTGCCCCATGTACTTCTTCGGTCGTCTCGTTGTTCTTGCGAGAACGGACACTTTGGCCACCGTGATGCGGAATTGCCATGACATCGCATTCCACCGGCCGGCTCTTGCGCCTCTTGTTGATTGCGCGCCAAGCATCAATTTCCGCATCACCTGGAAACAGAATTCGTTTACTGCCACACTGCAAGAGCAGCACGCCACAAGTGTAGTTTTGGTTGCCCGAAGCTTGCCCGTCGATGTTCTCTAAGAAGTTTGGGAAGAGCAACTCCAACCGAATTGAATCAGCGCCTTCAAAGAGCCATTTGTTCTCGTCGTGGCGGATGAGCGGGATCGGTGCTGGTATGTTGCCATTTTCATGCTCGTCGCGCAAGAATGAAAACGGAAGCCTGTCTCGCATCCGTCCTGCCGGTTGATCTTGCAGAAGGTAGATTCGATCAATGGATTTGCGGTACTGCCGGACAAGTCCGGGCAGTCCGCCTGTATGATCGCTGTGGTTATGAGATAGGATCAAAGCTGCGATGCGTTTGATGCCTAACCGGCGATGCAGCAGATCTCCAAGGACTTGATAAGACGGGCCACAATCAATCACGATTGCGGAATCGTCGCCGAGATTGACTACCTGAGACGCCCCCTGCCCCACATCAACAAAATAGCATTCGGCAACGATCTGTGGCATAATTAGAGATCGGCCCAGTCCGTTCCAGATTTGGGCACAACTTCGCCACTAGGCAAGCTGTTCACCCACTCACGGAAGTCGTTTTCGCTCATTTCACGTATTGGTTCAATTGATTTGACGTATCGCAGCTTTTGTAATATGTAAGTTTTTGGCTGGCGCTCAACGAGCGATTCAAACCACTGCCCTTGCTCGAATGCCGCAAACTCCGGCAGTGTTCGTTCGATCGGGATGATTTCTCTTCGTTCGCCGTCGAGCCACACGACTTCCCACGCCCCAGCAGTGACACCGGATACAACGCCAGTTTCTAGTAATGTTACGGGCACGGAATCCCAGTATCTTTCCACGTCGATCAGTTTTTCCAGCATTTGCCAGTCAGCACTCTGTGTTTCGTCCATCTGAAATGGTCGTAGTCGGACCAATGACTGGAATGCCGAATGAATTTGGCTGAGAGAATCGCGCCGGGCCGCGGCAATGGAATCACCCTTGCCGATAAACCGAGGCCCGAACTGATCGACGACAAACTCCCAGCCATGACCAGCCGACGGTGAAATCTGTGCCTTGAGTGGACGGCGCAATTGATAAGTAACGGGGCCGACGGGCAAATCCACAACTCTATCCGCTAACTCAAATGCGCGTTCCGCTGCCTTAACCAGCCCATTCCAAAAAACGGAGCCAAAATCGTCCAAAGTGTCGAATGCCTTCGTTAGCATTTTTCTCTTTTCGGCTTCGGGCAAATCGTGTTTCTCAAGCGCACTGGCTAACGTTGAGGTCGCACCCAAGACTTGCCAGCGGATTTCATGGAACGTAACCGTGTCCGGTTCAAACTCGAATTCGTGTTGCACACGAATCGCGCGTTTGCGCTTGGCAAGACCGCGCGGTTTACGAGGGGCGGCTTTCTTGACCCATTCACTTAAGGCAGCTTGAGGAGGCATATCTCTTAGCTCAATCTGGTGTAAGCAAGTCCGAAGCGTACCTTTGACGAATCGCTTCAAGCTTTTCCCGTGTTCGTTGTATGACCTCTTCCAGTTCCGTGAGTTTCTTGTCGTCGATACTGAATACTACCGTACTGGAATCATCATCGTCGTCGACAGATTCGATTTCCAAAAGGATCGACGGAACCACGCCAACGATCCGCTCATCGTTTTCAGGTCCCTCAAACAATGGGCGTAATTGACAGATCGTCCGAATCGAATCAATACGTCGTTCCGGACCACTCGCCAAGCGCTCTATCTTTCGCGCGCGAAGCGGCGCGGGCTTGGGGGTCGCCAACGACTTGAGAGTATCGCGGTTTTCATCAAAGCTGGCGAGAACGCCTCGTGACTCGTCTTTGGCAAGCAAATTCTCCAGAAACTCGCGGACATCGCGTAAAACGTCGCTTACGATGTCTTCGTCGTCGTGTGCCTCGGAATGAAGTAAAAGGAAATGGCAGACCATCACCACCGATCGAGCGTCGTCGATGCTAACCTTCAACGTTTCAGCGACTTGGTTAATAAACGTTTCGCGTAGAGGAAATGCCGATTCGGCCGTCGAAAACAACTCGTCAAGCTTCGTCAATTGAGCCGCTGAAAGTCGAAGCAGCGCGCGAACATCGTCGAGAGCATCGGATGGCAAGTCAACACGCTTAACCATCGTAGTACGCTCCGATTATCGTCCTGGATTCGATTGATTTCATAGCGGATTCACGGAATCTCGTAAAGGTCAACTATGGCAGTACTTACGGAGTCACGTCTACCACGCCTTCTCAAGTCTAGCAGAGAATAGACGTTAATCAAGAACATCCGGTTCACGCATTCCGCACGAACCCACTCCGCAGGACTGCTTGTTGCAACTTGTCTGGCAGCCGTAAACGCAGTCCCTCAACCATTACTGCGGTGAAGTACAATCCACTGGTGCGCCAGATCACGGGCTCCAGGTTCGCAGTGACACGATTATAACATGCCGACTCCCCTGCGCCTAGCGAGTAGTGATTTTTTTGTATTTCCTCCCTCCGTCACCACGATTTCTGGGTTCCGACTGCACAAAATACCGCCCGACGAGGCTCTTGATCGGGCTTTGGCTATCGCGGGTGCGGGTGCTTTCCGCCAGTTTGTACGTTCGTGGTGCCCAGACTGATCGGGGCCGCCTACCGGAACTGCGTGAACGACCGCATGAATGCGGTCACTACAAACTGCTTTTGACGGGTTCGACGAATACTTGCAAATCCTCGCCCCTAACCCCTTTCCCCATCGCTGAAGCATTTCACTTTTCCCTCTTTCCCCTTTTTCCTTCCCTATTTTCGACCCATTTCAACCTCCCGGGGCCAAATCTGGCTGGCAGGGAATCTGGTTGACATGAGGCGGGAAACTAGTATGATGGGGACGCTTGCTTCGGGGGGTGGGTTTTCTTCACGTCGCGTTCGAATTGGCGAAGGAGCGGATCGATGAAACGATACATCTGCCGTGCGTGGCTTGTTTGCGTGCTGTTGGGGTTGGGTACGAGCGCTGGGGCCGAGGAATGGAAACCGGCTGCCGGACCTTTGATGACTCGTTGGGCTAAGGACGTTTCGCCGAAAAATGCACATCCGGAATATCCCCGGCCGCAGATGATTCGCAAGCGGTGGCAATGCCTCAATGGGCTGTGG